>CAZEQA010000037.1:8230-11156 GCA_964514265.1 uncultured Planctomycetia bacterium
TGGCAATTAAACTTCCATATATTAATCAGAGAGTCATTTCTCCCATCACCAGCGCCAATAGCGAGGTTAGTTATTTTCTATGTACAACTATAATTACAGGATTAGTTACCGCAGTAAAACATAAAGTGTCCGGTTTTACAAATAGATGCGAGAAGACAGATGCAGATGGGCCCGCGCTTCTGACGGAAATATTTAAGTTAGAGAGGCAAAAAATCTACTCTTATCCTGCTATATCCGCAAAGGAAGTTCCCAAGCCTACGGTTATTTTAAAGAAGAAACAAGGCAAGAGACATTTTGCAGAACCAGTTATCCTGCAAGGCCCGCGGAGGGCTTTAACTAATCTTGATATAAAGGAACAGAGGCAATTACCTAAGAAGGTAAATCAATTATTTAAAGGTTTTCTTACCAACGCACCGCCTTATGAGACACTTAAAGTTGTTCTTTTAGGCTGGGAAGGTAATAATTTAGTTACTGTCAATTGGGACGAAGAGAGTGCAACCCTTATTGTTGCTGCCTCTTGGATATTACTTGAGGAAGATGTCCAAAATCACAGGGTATTTATTGCCGAGGTCAAGTGCTCTACAGGAAAATTATTAGAAGGTTTTAAAAGCGGCCTTAAAGTAGAGGCAGCCTGGGAAGATGCTCGGAATGCAAGTGTCAGATACTTCAAATATGTTAGCCCGAGGGATTTTGATAGCTGTCTTGGTAAAAAGGCATTAGGAAAAATAAACATAAAGATAGATGATGAGTATTGGAATTTTCTCTGGCGCCAAACTTACGGCCATGTTTGGGATGGACAAGAAAAAAAGCGACCTGAACCCCCGAAAAATACGCTGGCACAATCCTGGATTATTAAGGACGCGAAGTTAGGACCGTTTTTCCATAGAGATAGGCCGCGTATAATAGGTATAGGCAAACCTGATGATATCTCGCCTAAGCGCAACCAGCAGCCCATGGTTTTAGAATCTTACGAGAATGCTTCAAAAGAGTTAGGAGAGCTCTTAGGTCATACCTGCCTTATCAAGAAGGCCCTTGTTGAATATTGCCAAGAAGAACTTGAAGAGGTAGTCGTTTCCTGGTTCTTTGACCGGGACGTAAGATATTGGATTTTAGAAATAGAAGGCGTAGATAGAGCATTTTTCTGTTTACCAGATGCCTTAAATATTTTATCGGTCTTTCTTGGTTTTACGATAGGAATGCGGGGTGAAGAAATAGTAGCCGTGGGTAAAGAGGGAAATATTATCATCAGGCGTTCAGGCAGCCACGATAATTTTGTCATCTGGGATGCCCGATTCTCCCCAGAGCCTATCCAAGAGGAATTGAGGGATATGCAGGATTACCATATAGATGAGTTTAACTTGTTAGGTTTTGAACTTAGAAGCGGCAGCGCAAGCCAGTCAGCCAAGAGAAAGCAGCCTCTTCCGATGGCGGAAAAAGAATTAGCTGTATTAATAATAAAGCTTGTTAGCGCAATAGGAACCTTTTATCCCGAACAAGTTAATATAAAATGGTTGTTGGGAAGATTGAAACCTTTAGCCCGGATACTATATGAAGCCGAAGAGAGCAGTAAAGAACCGCTGAAAAAATTATTTATCAAACTTTTACATATGTCTAAGGTTAGATTGCCGGTAATCCGCGCAACCTGCCTCTACAATGAACTTTTAAGACGAGAGAAATTCGCAGAAGCAGACAAACTTCTACAGGAGATAAAGCCGGAAGATATAGATATAGAAATGTTTGCGGTGCATCCTACGCCTCCTCTTGACATAGCAAGAGCCCGCGAAATCTTAGGACAAGATATAGCAAGTAATATTTACCTTAAGCCGAAATTTAAGAAAATAAGAGGAAGAACACTCTGCGATATCAGCGAAACAGAAACTATGGTTACCCTCTGGAGCGTCCCGGACGAAATCAACCCCAAGGTGGGGGCGAAGGCTCAAGGCAGAGTAGGCAATAGGCTTAAATGTTGTTCGGTAATTGATGATGCAGCAATTTCAAGTTCACAGAGAGATATTTCTGATTTAGATAAACGTGCTGCCAGATTTTGTGTCAATTTTCTATTAAAAAGAGGCGTGCATTTTGCATATAGCATAGAAGATGTTTATCAAGAAATTTATGTTGCCTTTGCTGAAGCAAGAAATAATAATGCAGAACTATCAGAATATAAGCTTAAAGGGATAGGTTTTGAAGCAGCATCCAAACTAATATACAATGAAAAGAAATATAGACAGATATTTAAAAAGTTAAAAGCAAGTATAGGGCCTATTGAGGAGCATACATTTGGAGAGCGCCTTAGAAAACGAAGGCGTTCCATGGGCTTAACGCAAAAAAGTCTAGGGAAGATAATAGGAACCACTCGACAAATGATATCAGATTGGGAAAGAGAAAAATATCGGCCAGAGCCTAAATACAGACAAAAACTTGCCAAAGCACTTAAAACCACTGTAAGTGAACTCTTTCTAGAGATGCCCGAAGAAGAACTGATGAATATGCGCATAGAAGATGAAGAAAGCCCCGAAGGTAGGAAACTATTTGGAGCCAAAATAAGGGTTTTAAGGTATGGCCAAGGCTTAACCCCAAAACAACTCGCCAAAAAGATAGGAGTAAGCAAAACCGCAATACTCCGTTGGGAAACAGGGAAAGCCTTACCAAAGCCTAAATACATGCAAAAACTTGCTGGAGTTCTTAAAAGAACTGTGAGCCAGCTTCTTGTAGGTATGCCCGAAGAAGAACTGATGAATATGTCTATAGAAGATGAAAGAAGTCCTGAAGGTAAAAAGCTCTTTGGATTGAAAATAAGGGTTTTAAGATATAAAGAGGGCTTCTTCCAAGGGGAACTCGCCAAGGAAGTAGGAGTTGGTAGATCATCAATAGGGAATTGGGAGAGAGGAGAATCATTGCCACGGGAGCCTAAGCATATGAATAA
>CAZEQA010000037.1:11166-12092 GCA_964514265.1 uncultured Planctomycetia bacterium
AAAGCCCTCAATACCTCTGTAAGTCAACTCTTAGCTGGTATGCCCGAAGAAGAACTGATGAGTATACATGTAGAAGATGAAAAAAGCCCTGAATATAAGAGGCTATTTGGATTTAAAGTAAGGATTTTAATGTATAAAGCGGAGTTGACGTTGGGGGAACTCGCCAAGAGGGTAGGAGTAGACCATAGTACCACATGTAGGTGGAGAGAAGGAAGGCATTTACCAGCAAGCCGTAAACATTTGGAAAAGCTTCCCGGGGTACTTGGTACAACACCCGAAAAGTTATACGGAGCCATTGAAGTAGCCGAAGACGCTGGCGCTGTTACGGGGGCAAAATTGGTGCAATTAAAAAGGACAAGACAAAGGCAAAAAGGCTTTGGCCTTATAGAGATAATGCTATTTGTGCTTATAGCAGCATTTCTTGGTCTGCTTGTCATTGCTCCGCTTATTTCATCTTGTATTGACGGAATTATTAGTAAGCCCTTTACGGTCTTTGCCATAGTTGTAGCAGTGTTAGGTTATTCCTGCATGTATCAGGACCTTTTCCGAGATATTTTGATACATGAACTTCGGCATGTTCGCGCAGCCAGATTATTGAGAGTAAAGGTTTCTTATGTTGACCATGATGGGGGTGTAACACGCGTTTATGGAACAAGGGGACGTATTGCATTAGTAGCTTTACTTTCTCCAATGGTCGATTTGATAATAGGAGGTCTTTCTGCTTTTGTTTGCCTTAAACTTTTCATAGTTGGTTTTAAATCTCTTCCTGAAGGATCACGGGCCCTAATGCCGACTTTTGTATATCTTTTTGCTGCTGTTGCAAATATATTCGACGGCGTTAGCAACCTTATTCCCGGAGTTTATAGCAGAGGAAAGAAGACTGATGGCCAAGTAGTCTTAGATTATATTCGCTATCGAAGGCTACG
>CAZEQA010000038.1:0-11787 GCA_964514265.1 uncultured Planctomycetia bacterium
CTGTATCAACAATGAGTAAGTGCCGCGTTTTATTATCCAAAACTCCGCAGTCATATAAATACTTGACAAAATAAACTCTCTGCTCAAAGTCAGTCATCATCGCATCATAATTTGTCATTCTTGCCCAAACGCTATGGATACGGTCTTCAAGACCGTTATTTAAGACACGGGCCATAGTTCTTGCCATCTCCGCAAGAGGCTCAGCGCCAACCTGAGGAAAGATAAGCCGGGTATTCTGGCGATAGTCAGGGTCTTGGGTTGCTCTCCGGAATACTTCATCAAGGAATTTCTTAAGCAATACCCTTCTGGGAAAACTATCGGTAATAACAAGTTCATGGGAATCAAAATACTCATCCCTGAAAACTTCATCAAAATAATCCTGCTCTCCTGTAACTAAACTCTTTAAGGCATACACTGCTCTATCCTGCTGGAGCATCTTCTGTTCATTAAAGCGGGGTTCTGATATCGCGGAAGGTTCTCCTTGAATCTCTCTCATAAATTCTTTAAAGCCATATACTATCTCAGGAGCTCCTAAAATCCCGGAAAGAGGTGGAGAAAATTGGGCAGTTGGATTATCTCTGTAAGTAACAAAATAGTCTGCAGAGCCCATAAAACCGGGAAGGTATTTAGAATATTTTTCCGGAAGCACAACTATATACCTTTGCTCATCTTCATCTAAATAACGCTTTATAAAGAAAGGAGCAACTTTAGCCGAATTGTTAAATCCGAAGAAATTACCCCCCTCAAGCTGAAGAACTACAAAGAACCCTTTACTAATAAGAGTCTTGACCCTCTTCTGAAGACTTAAGAATCCTTTCTCAGCAGACCCTGCAAAATAAATGATAGAAGACTCTATGGGAGCAAAAATAATAACCAGTAGGCTATCACGCCTTTCTAAATCAAGTTTCTTTTTAGACTGCATTAATTCCTGCCATTGGGCATCAGCGTTTAGAAGTTCTTCTTCTGCCTTTGCCTGCATTTGAATACATTCCTTCTGGGATAATAAATCTTCGGCTTTGCTCCTTACCTGCGCTTCTACTTTTGGACAGGTGTATAGATAAAATAAGAAATGCTTCCAGAAGGGATATTTTGACAAAAGACTGGAGAATCTCTCCAATATATCGACAGTATAAATAGAAGGATTCCAAATAAGGAAAGGAACTAAAATATTCTTCCAGATATCCTTTTTACATTCAGGCAGTGAAGCTGTGTGGGATAGATATTTCTCCAGGCAAGCTTCAATCCATCCAGAACCTACCTTTGGTTGTCTACTGATAATGCTCCAGAAATTACGATTAAAGACTCTCTCCATCTTATGGGAATATTCCCAGGCAATCCACTCATCAAATAGCATAGAAAGTATCTCAGGAGCAAACCTTGGAAATTTAGTCGCTAAATCAGTCAATTGGTCAACTACGCGAAGTGTATTGAGCCCTTCCGTCTTTATCCTTGATTTCAAGGCCTCAAATCGCTCCTCTATATCCTGTCCCTTGCGAGCAATAATAAAGAAAGTCGCTTCATAATTGGTGGGAGAATGAGGATAATCAGAAGGAAGGTCTGTTATATCAACCTCAAAACCGGCGTGTAACAATTCACTTATCACGGCAAGGTCAAGACCCCCGGCCTCTTTTACATCAGCCATTTCAACTATCACAAGTATCAAACCATCGTCTTTTACTATCCTGGTAGCCTGTCGAATTAAAGTTTGATAACGCATCGGAAAGATGTT
Source organism: uncultured Planctomycetia bacterium (assembly GCA_964514265.1). GTDB lineage: Bacteria > Omnitrophota > Gorgyraeia > JAFGHF01 > JAFGHF01 > CAZEQA01. The sequence continues at coordinate 1,730 of CAZEQA010000038.1, forward strand.
GTTTATGGTAATAATATCCTTAGATTTGTCAGTTAAGCCGACTTTTTCATATTCTCCCTGAACACAAGGGTTAGCCTGTTTGACACTGTAACCAAGGGTCTTTGCCTCTTTTACTCTTTTTTGCGATGTCTCGATACTAACGCCTTCTACCCGAGTAAATACCTTCTTTAACTCCTCTCTAAAGCGCGGCTCAAACTTTCCTATACCTGCATCTAAATCTGCGAATGACACCATAGTTCTTCGAGGCAACATCCTCTTAATGTAATCAGAAATACTCCCTTCAACTGCTAAGCCTCCTTCTCTCACATCTGAAGCGGGTTTCTGGTCAGCGTCAGCGTTTCGACCAGCGTAGCTCTTTTGAGTCCTTTGCTCCAGTGTATCTAATGAGATATCTTTTTGGGAATCAATGTATGCATCCAGACCAAGAACCTGCTCGATATCAAATTTTGACTTGTCGTAGCCAAGTATGCTGAGGAACTCGACCACAGTTCTTTGATTTTCTCTGAAGCAGCGGTCAATCGCTTCGCTACCTTTACAAGCAGAAAGTGCAGTCTTATAAAAGTCAAGAAGAGGAGGACTATTTTTAACCAATTTACGGAAGTTTTTAAGGAAACCTGGAATATAGCTCAGGAAGCGCAATTCTGTGAGGTAGGCGGCTGCCTCAGTATTTATGATGGAAGGGTCTTCTGCGCCCAGCTCCCAATGTACCTCTGGGTGGGATTCCATCAGAATTTCAGCGGCCTCATGAAGGAGCTTGGCAGCGAGAAATGCAATGACTGCTTTACGTTTGTCTGGAGAGCGAATATTAACATATTTGGCTTTGCCATCGAATAACCAGTTAAGAGAACGGTCTAAGAGGATACAGAACTGGCCATTTGCCATTCGTTGAGCACGGGAAGTGCCGGATAGATTCCTCGCATAGAAAACACGCTCTGACCTTATCAACTGTCTAAGAATGTCTACCAAGGCATCTCTACCCTGGAAGTCGTGGGTTCCTTCGGCCTCCTGAAACTGGCTCACAGATGTCACGCTCCGGATTAAAAGGAGAAACCGGCTCTTCCAGGCGTTTTCTAATCCGCTCTATTGCCTCTGCCTTCGAAATCTCTTCATCGCCAAAGTAATATTCAGCTGCCAGATAACCTTTAATTGCTCGCTCAGGGTCTTCTAAATCATTCATAATGCATCTGTATGTCAACTCGGGAAAGGTTAAAGTATCGTTTGGAGTGTTGATAAACACATCGAGGTCTATTACTGTAGTCTCACCGGATGATAAAGATATTACCAATTTATAACCTAAAATGTTTCCCCAAGTATCTGTTTTACCGATAACAACTGAACATCCCTTAAAACTGCGCAAGCATTTCCTTAATGATTTAATGAAAGTCCGCTGCAGCTTTGCAAATTTTGCCACTTTTCTTGTTGGCTTTAATCTTTTATACTCAACCCCTAAGTCAATATTATCTACTGCGCCGGACCTAAGATACCTTGCACTCCCAAAAATATAGGCTTTACAGGAAAGTTCAAGCTTTGCCCCCGCCATCTGCGCAGCCCGATTAAAAATCTGTTCAAACAGACTCAAGTTAAGCTCACCATCCTGGTACGATACTTCTACCGGTGCGCCGACAAAGTCTGTTGCTAAAATACCTTTGGCCTCTCTACCTTCTGGACCTCTGTTTTGGTCTCTTATGCTGGGTCTTCCACCTGTAATTTTCGCATCCAGTAACCGCTTATAATCTCCTGTCAATACCTCATTAACCTGGCCGACATAGCCGAGTTTGCCCGGACTCATCCAGTCAGGAACAAGAGCATGTTCTATGAATTTGTCGACATCCTGCAGGGTAATAGAAATAGAACAAGAAGTAGAACCGATATCGAAGGACCGTGTGTAATTTCCATATAAATTACCCTGGACAAATGTTTCTAATAGATACGCCAACGTATCCTCTGCTATGTCCCTTTCACGCTTGAAGCCATATTCTTTTTTGACCGTCTTCCAGAGACGGTGATGGTGCTTCTTTAAATATTGCTCCAATTCAGACAAAACTACCTTGTTTAAAGAAATCCTCTTATCAAATATTAAGTGGCATAACTCATGAGCTATATCAGAAAAAGTGTCTTTTTTAGAAATTTTTCTTAAGATAACATCATATACCCGGTAATATGAAACCAGGGATCTACTATAGCCTATTGCATAAACGCGGCTGCTCAATGCGAAGTTCTTTTCTAACACCTGGGCTTGTGTCAGCAGGTATTTTGTGACAGGTTCTAATTGTAATTGTAATTCAAATTCCTGTCTTTGCTGTCCGCTCTCAAAATATGGGACAGATACCCTCTTATCTTTTAATGAAATAGTATCTATCCACTTAATATAAACTGCAAGGAACTGTTCAAATTTTTGTGAAAGCGTAGAAATAATACGGCTCTGCATTCTATCATCATCGGAAAGTCTTATAAAAATCTCCCGGCCAGACGTAGTTAATGAATAAATAGCCACTGTGACTGAGCCATTGTCATTCTTTATGTAGAGAAATTCCTTTCGACACCCACTAAAATTCACCGATATTTTATAGGCCTCCACATCTTTTAATCCTGTGGGGATCTTCCGAACTTGGACTATGTTCATTTCTCGAATATGACCTTCAAGCGGTTCTAACCTGGCCTGTAAATCTTCCCCAACTACCTTGTTTTCCTCACCAAGTGCCTTCAAATCAAGCTCTGTTCTGGAAACGATTGAGCTGAAGGCTTCAGTAGCAATACGAATCCATACTGGGTCAGTTTCAACTTTTGTAAATTTGACCAGTTCCTGTGCTGCTGCAGGTGTACCGAGCGACTTGAGTGCGTCTATAAATGTCTTCTTTTTCGGCTCTTCAGGCATACTCATACCCACCAAAAGCCACAAAAATGGCCACCCGCAGGACAACTGCTGCAGCGAAGCAGGAGTTTGGTCGAATAAGAAATACCTTCCGACCAACGCAAGAATTATTCCTAATCCCGCAATACCAGCCATAAAAGGAATATTTATCATAAAGCCGCTATCAGTTCTGACCTGGGTACTTCTTCTTCTCACGGGACGCCTTGAGGTTACGTTTTCTCTTTTTGGTTGCTGAGCAATTCCTCCCTTCGCTTTTTGCATAAGTATCTCTCTTACCTGTGGCATAACTCTACAGATATGAGTATGCACTACACCTTTTAAATCTACCGATGTTCTTCTAATATCTGACATAAGCCAATCGAGGAATTCCACGCTCATACCATCCCAGGACGATATCTCTTCCGCAATTGCATTAACTTCACCCCGACCAAAAAATACAGTGCTCAGCCTGGAGAGAATTTTACCTCTTAGCCATATATACAAAATGTCCTTGTTAGATATTGCAGGTTTTATTTCTGGAAATACAGCAGTTAAATTCCATGCTTTTTTGATTAAAGGCCAACGAATTTCCTTCTTTATCGAGGAATCTTCAATTTCCGTTTTTCCAAATTTAGCATATGGTCTCCTATAAAACTCACGCCGATTGCCCTCAGTTACCACATCAGGAAAATTCTCCTTATTGTCACTTGTAGCATAAAAATTCCTGCAGCCGAACCTGCGTGCTTCCTGAAAAAGCCTAATTACTCCCGCAGTTGGCCACTCTCGGCACCTCGGAAGGAGGCTTTTTCTTGTCTGCCTCAGCCTTCTATAACCGGGCGAGGGATGGATTTCAGAAATATAAAATCCGGGTTCTCCGTCTTCATCAAAAATCCTGAAGCGAATAAAACCATATGAACCATGGCTTAAAGTTACTATCTGAGAGCCTTCATTTAAGACTTCAAACTCACGAAGGATATCTTCAGTTATATGCCCATCTTTATCACATGGATATAATTCAAGAAGTCCGTTTTCAAACTTTCTAAATTTAGCGTAAGCAGGATTATCTCCTTCATTTAATACTATGACACTGTTATGTAGCAGGCTTGTAAGATAAGAATTGCAAATAATATAAAAAGTTTTCCTATCACACGACGATAACGAATTGGCGAATATTCCAAGTACATTAGGTGTAGAACTCTTCCCTCTTGTAACTGCTCCCTTCGAATTTTGAGCTTCTCTTAATTTGCTCTTTTGATGCGCACCTAAACCACCAAGAATATCAGGCTCTGTTCTCTTATATTTGGCTAATTCTTTTTTAAAGTCCTTTACTGCGAGTCTTGCTGGATTCTCTATGATTTTCTTTTTTATCAGAAAGTATCCAGTGATAAATAAAGCCCACATAGGTGAAATAAATACGAGAACCAACAAAATTCCTAAAACGGTACCTACATCAAAACATATATTAACGATTGCAAGAGAACTAAAACACCATACATAATATATAAAAAAGGAGATAGTTGCGGTAAATGGATGCATAAATGCTCGCTCTATTTTGCTGCCATAATAAAACTGATACGCATGGTGTATTTCGTGCCTTAAAGCTTCTGCTATTCTTTCTACTTTCTCCCTCTTAGGTATTATGGTTGAAAACCAGCTGAGATTAATGAGAATTTTGGAAGGCCCCTTTGGGGAGGCTAAAAATCTACCAACAACATCTATGTCAGCAAAATGAATCTCTAAAGGGCAATTTACTATTGTATCAGATAATGCCGGTTTTACCTTTAGAATGAGCTTAAATGCATCAGCTAAAATTGGGTCAGTTACTTTTACCAAACCGAATTCAGATATATTTTCTGTGATATATTCTTTCGATCTGGATGGATAAATTCTATTTGTGGCAAAGGTAGAAAGAATAGCTGCTCCTATAATAATAAATACCCAAACTAGCCCCGCCCCGATTGAAGCCAGATATCCTAACAAGTCATTCTTGCATATGTCACTACCAACTAACCAGTCCACTACCAATACAGAAGATATTATTTTAACTGCCATTAAAGCAATAGTTGCAAAGCCCCTATCGGTATGCTTGCCTTTCTTTATTTGCTGGGCCTCGTTGAATGCGGCCAATTTTTTCTCGAATGTCTGTCTAACAAAGCGGTGAATAATACCGCGGAATGATTTAGGAAGGAGGAACCTATAGGCAAAGAAGATAGCAGCCAAAATTAAGCTGGACCATAACAATGCACTACTTATGTCAGCGAGAATAAAAGAATTAGGAAGGGTTTCAGAAGGGTTGTTTATTTGAGAGAAGCCCGAGGCGACAGATAGTTCACCAGGCAACCCGCCGCTTATCTTACCGGTTATAACAAGAAAAGAGCGAATAATGTCCTCCGCCTGCTCACATATTTGCGGCCAAAAGCAAGCTGCAACCCCTAATCCCACTGCGCCTATTATAATTACCATTAAAATAACCTTCATAAAGCCGCTTTGAGCAGAGTCTCTGCTTTGTGATGTACGGTAGAAAAGGGGCCTGGCCCCTTTTCTATCTTCATCTTCAAAGAGAGAAACAGCACACCGCCTACTCTCTTCTTCTATGAATGGTTTCCAATATTCTCCAGCAGGCTTATCTTTATAAAACCATACTTCTGTAAGAACTCCCTGGCGAAAAGGTAAATCCTTAGCATAAAAAACTCTATCATCAGTTGCCGGTTCATAAGTTTCATCGTTCAAACCAAAGGGGTTTTTATAGATGGCGCATTCTTGAGCCTGAACTATCCTAAACAAATGAGCTAATTCAAAACTAAAATTAATTCCATGTCCATCAGTTGCGCCCTGACCAAACTTTGCTCCAAATCTTAACACCTCATCAATTGTAACCCTCCTGATTTGCTCTCCTCCATCTCCTGCGGATTCTTCTACATCAATAAAGCCTGGGCCATTATCAAAAGAGACAACAATTGTCATTTCTTGCCCTTGAGAGTCTTCTGTCTCTTTAGTTAAGTACACACACTGTCCTTCTGGAACATGTATCTCTACGTTAGTTCGATTATGTATAATAAAACTCAAGCATTTAGGACATACCATCATCTGGAGCATCTCTACCATTTTCATTGAAGCATCTAACGAATCACCTATACCTCCCTTGACATTGATTACATTATTACCGAATGCATTAGGACTTAATCTTTGTGCGTGAAGTGAATTAACAAGACAGGCGTTAAAGCCGCGCCTCTTAAGCTCCTCTATAGCAGCCTCAAAAGTAGCATTATCCGCATCTTTTGTCCCCGGCATTGTCTTATGGGCTATATCAATAATGTCTCTAAAATGCATTCTTTCAAAATCAGTGGCGGTATTCTTCTTTTCTTCCTTTATCTTAAGCTCGGTTTTAAGAATTTCTAGGAATTCATCATCTACCTCCCATAGACATTTATGCTTTCCGAGTTCATACAATTTCTCTATCTTGTTTACAAGCGCTAAATTTACTATTGCTCTTGGTACTTCTTGCATTAAAACTTGTTCATCCTCTGCCAAGATTTGCTGAACAGAAGGAATAGAGACCAACTGCTTAAAGGCTACTTCCCCTAAACGTTGTTTCAAAATCTCAGCAAGTTCCTTTCCGCTAACACGCATCCTTCTCTTTAGACCGCTCAAGTCGCGAATCACTTCGGCACAAAACTCCAGAAAGCCCATACTATCAATTTTTCTGTCGTTTAGCCAAGTATCCCGAACAAAAGAAAGAGCTACTATCTGCTTATATGTTTCCTCTCCTAAATATACTCTCATAAACTCGTCGAAATCCACTGGACCGGGACACGCCCTTATTTTTGAATACACCAAGTTGCAAATAACCTCAGCAAGGAATTCTTGAGGAGTCATTCTGTCAATATGCAGAGTTTTTGAATGGCCTAAATCAAAAACTGCGAAATTTTCACCAACATTTCCCTCATGTAGATAAGGATGCGTCCTTTGCTTTAACTGGAATTCTTTTAATGACTTCGCAATAGCTGATCTGAACTCGCCAACCACCAACCTTTCTGTTACCTCTTTATAAATTCCCATAATGCCGCAACCCATTGGCACAGGACCGTCTTTTGCCTCAAAATAAACCCCAGGAAACTCGACCCAGCCAAATGGAATCCTGGTTATTACCTTAGTATCAGAGTCTTCGTATATTTCATCGGCAACAAGAAACTCACGTAAAATCTCATCAAGTCTTGCACCTCCCTCGGGATTTTGGAGAGGTTCAGACTGATGGATAATTCCGCTTTTATCGACATATCTATTGCAGTCGGCTCTGCCAAGACCATCATGAGCAACAATATGTTTCCTTGCATCAAACACAAATTCTTTTAAATCAATTCGGTCAACGAGTATAGCCTTTCTTCTATAAATTAATTGGATAGGTTTCTTAAGCTGGTAATAATCCGCTCGTTTATTTCTAACTCCTGGGTAGTTCTTGCCTACTATCCTGATAATCTCCTCCCAATCTTCTTGGCAAATGCAGTTCTCAAATCTTAAATTCTCATAGGCCCTGCATTTTCTCTCTGTCTTAACAGCTCTTCTTATCCTTACCCCCTTAGATATGTTCAACGCTCTAACACATAATTGGCAGTTTATTTTCTTTCTAGACAAAAATAGGCCTATCTTCTTTACAATCCACATAATAGCCCGCCAGTTGTTATAGCTTTTGCTTAACTTTGTGCAGCCACGCACTGCTGTAGTTTCCGAATTATGATGCATTACTTTCAGCTTTCGGCTAAAAAATAGGCTCCTCTTTGGACCCCATCCATATTTCTTGATATATCTTTTTCTTATCTCATCCTGTGTTGCTAAGTATGCCTCAATAACTGCTTTATTTACGTTATCATAATCAAATATATCTGAATGATTAGCTCTGAATCCTAAAGTGATTGCCTTGTTAATATGTTCTGGTGTATATAACTCATCGCCAAATCTTTCTATAAGTTTTCTTATTCCAAAAGTCCTTAATTCAGGACGAAGGCGTCTATATTTTATCTGGTCTGTTATTGCTACTCTATTCCATGGCGCAACCTCCATTACACTGTAAGTAAAAGATTGCCATTTAGCATTTAAATCTACCCATCCTTCAACCTCCTGCTTATCCTCAGAAAAAACAAGATATAAATTAGCTAATTTTTCTTGCCCATTATCCTTTAACTCTTCTATATATGACTCTATATATTTACGATGAACAACTCCTTGTTCTTCTTGATAATCTAACCATTTATCAAGGCTCTCAATTGCTTTTTGTCTGGATTGTCCATCCAATTCTGCGCCGTTTATCACAGGAAGTTTTGCCATATATCTTGGCCTTTGATTATCTCTTAAAACGATAATTTGCTGTTTTGGCTTAACGATAGACTTATACGTGCCTAGTAAAATATATGTGTCTGAGCCAGTATAATATATGTCAACTTTTTGCGCTTTAGCTTTATCATTGGTTGAAATTGCTCCGCAGGTATAGACTATGCCTGGTTTGTGTCCATTCATCTCGTAATGATTATTTAGGTCGGCCACAAGGACTGGCCCACCATCGCAATATCTCCAAGGATTATTCCTGTCGCTTATGAGTAACCTTATGTCATAATATTTAGTCTTCTTAGCCCAGGGTCGCCATTTCTTAGTTGCGTTCCACCAGGCTCTATGATAAAGCATAAAATCATAAACTGGTCTTCCGGGAAGCTCTGGTGTATGGCCTGCATAGGCAGAAGGCCCCAACCAACCTCGGCTTACTTTCATATATATTCCTTTATCCTTCCAAGGGCCAGCTAAATCTTTTTCTGATACGGCCAATCTCATAGTTTGTCTTTTGGGCCTTAAACTAAACCTTCGATTTCTATCCGGCCGATACAGGGCATACCATTCACCATTTGAGGGATTGCCCCAGGGAACAAAATCTTTATAATTCTGCTTTGCGCAAGGGCCGTCATTGATTAGTCTCTGTAATAGTGACCAATTCCAACCAAGTTCTGTATCAGGGTGATTTTGTCTTTCTCCTAATACCGTTAGAAATTCCTGAGTGTTATGCGTAGTAACAGCTGAATAGTAATTTACCCCTTCTATGTACTCTTCCTGCCGAAGGTAATAGCATAACTTTCTCCATTGCTCATACAGCCAGTTCATAAAACCTTCTTTTCTTCTGGCTACCGTCAGAAATAAATATATAGTGCCGTCTCTTTCGATAACCCTGGCGTCCTCAAGTGATACAACAGGCTCCTCAGGCACAAGCATCTCCGGGTCAATAAGTTTAACTCTGTCCTGCGGGCTTTTTGCTTCTGGATTATGGATAAAAAGCGCTATTTTAGACCTCTCCTTATTGGCGCTTCGGGCAAACAATAGGCGCTCATCATTTTCATCGTTTAAAGCCAACACCCCAGCATTAAGAATCTCAGTTTCCCTACCTTCTTCAGGACTTAACACTAATCCTTTCCTCTGTACGCTTTCGATTTCTACATCCAGTTCTAATGGTTCTACTTCCTTTTTCGGCTGTGTTCTTGCCTTCAACATTAGCCCAAACATTCCCGCTTGAGATAAGGCAAACGCTCCAGGTAACTGCCACTCTCCAGTCTTTATTCCATATACTACTGCCAGTCCTAAGACCAACATGACTAAGCCTACAAGAAGCTCAAGCCATGTAAAACCACCTTTGGGTCTAAGTTCGGCTAAGCTGTGTTCATACCAGTTAGTGATTATGGTTCTGATAAAAGTGTGATAGTACCTTAAGTTAATTGCGCTATAAACCAGCTTTAAATCTTTGCGATTCGTTACAGTAAGCATTTCTATTATCTCTTTTGCTGCTTCTATTATTTCATCTGCGATTTTGATTTTTAAAGTTGAAGACTCTTTAACCTTTTCGGCCAGGATTTTGGCCTGCTGAGGTTCAGTTCCAAGATACACAAACGCCAATACAGTTTGTGCCACAATATCATTGGGATTTTCTTCGGCAACCTCTTTGCATCTTCCAAAAATTCTCTGCAGCCTATCTATTTCAGAAGATGAAATCAAAATTAACTTTATATAATATTTTATAATCTCGTGAACTTTGCGCTTAACGTTCCTTAAGTGAGATTTCCTATATATATCATGTGCCTTATTAACAACCTCTTCTGCTTTATCCTTATCGAGAATTTTTGGTCGCATTACATATTTTGCGGTCATAAGAAGCCCTATTAATTCATTATATTCT
>CAZEQA010000039.1:0-11536 GCA_964514265.1 uncultured Planctomycetia bacterium
CAACAGTTCTTTCCCATGTTTGTTCTTGCCAAGTCTCATCTGGAGGAAGTTCTGCTTCTACTTCTCTCCTGATACTTGGTTTTATCTCATTAAAAATCCTCCTCCATTTCAACTTTTCTGCCTGTGTCATTGTTGTTGTTTCCTCAACATCGGGTAGAAATGGGTCTAAGGTATTTGTGTCGCTTCGCTTACGCTGCACAGAGCCGCTTAACACACATACTCCTAAGAATAAGCCTGCTACATAGTTGTTCGCAAGAGTATGAGCACCCCCTAAGACCACAGCCAGCGGCAATCCCAATCCGGCATTTGTGCCTGCTAACTTAATGGCTACTACTGCCACGGCTAACAACACAGCAACTATAGCCATCCAAGGAACCATAGGAGGTAAGGTCAAGCCCTTTGCTTGTCTTTTGCTTCTAGTTATTCTTGCAGTAGCTTTGTCCTTAAGGCTCCTTAAAGAGCTTAACTTGAGCTTAGTTAACTGAGCAGCGGCCCGCCTGAGAACTGAAGATACGAGATGAAGTAGAGATAAGGCTCTAGTCTTTAAGCTGTTGGTAGCTGAGGTAGCAGCCTTCTTCAGCCGGGCGTTTTGGAATACGCCTAACTTGATGAGAATAACTACTCCTGCGCATACTACTGCGGCTACAATAATGGCCACCAGGGTGCTTGAGTCAGCCTCTTTGAGCTGGCTAAGTTGAGTTTGCAGGGAAGCCAGGGTCTGCCGGATATCACTGATTATTCCATCAACCCTTACATCATCTTTAATTCTATTTAATTCATTCTGCCAGGCCTCTAATTTATCTGTATTAAAGGCGAGTTCTCTCTTAACCCTGGCTACTGCCCCGAAGAAGTGATAACCTATCTTGGTGAGGAAGCCTGAAATTACTCCTAAGAGTGCAGGCAAAAGCCAGCTGCGTGAGGGAATCAATCTGCGAGCAGGCTTAAGCTGGGCCATTAACGACCTAAGCTTGGAGAAGATGCGCGCAATATGAGTGCCCAAGGAATTAACCAGGGCCCTGACTGAGGCAAGTCTTAATCTATTTCTCAACTCTGTTAATGCCAGCTTAACACTCTGAAACCATGAACTGGAATCTTGCTCTGACTTGGACAGTCTCAGTGAGTCAGCCTGCTGATGATAGCGCCAGGAATAGGCGGCAAGGACTACCAGCATAAACAAAGCAATCTGCCAAGTTATGCTTGATGGTTTATAGAAAGCGGCTACAATGCCGACAAGGACAATGACCAAGACGGCTACCGCGCCTATTGTCTCAATCAAGGTGAAAGCCTTTTCTTCTTTACCTTGTTCTGCTTTTTGTTTATTGGCCTTAATCCGCTTTTCAACTTGACTATCGAAATTAACTAATTGTTGAATTACTTTTGAATATTTATTAAACGTAGTTTTTATATTTGGATTCGTTGAAAACTTTGCCAGTTCTTTTCCTATCCAGTTATACTCGTCATAATATTCGTCAGAAAATCTACTATGGAATTTTTCCAATTTATCTAAGTTTAAGTTTTTGTCTTCATTTAGGCTCTTTGCTGCTTTTGCAAGGCCGATGACTATACCTTTTATCCTCTTTAAGGCATAGGCAATTATCACCTTTTCTTTATTTATATCGTCCTTTCCAAACTTACCTATTTTATCTATTAAGTGCAGCTTAAGTTCAAACATTGCCTCCACTGCTTCACCTTGTTCGTCTCTATTGAGAGCCTTAGATAAATCAACGTGCTCTCCGATGCCCCGGTTGTCTGCGCTGGCAATGACTTGACCGCTCTGTTTACTATCCTGCTCATCGCGCTTTCTCCAGGCATCTTCAATAATCTGGATTATCTCATCAACCATTCGCCCGGTAAGTTCTGCGATATGTTTATTGTCGATTCTATCGGCTTGCAGGTCTAATTCCTGGGCAAGGGATAATGCACATTCGGCATAATCTATTGCCTCTTCTGTATGGCCAATCCTAAGGTAGGCCTTGGCCAGTTTGGTGTGGATATTCAATTCATCAATAGTATTGAGTTTAACAATATTGTCAGCCTTCTCTAAGACAGTCACCGCACCAGCGTAACGCCCCACGGCCATATAAGCATCGGATAGGCTAAGGTAAACGGTAACTAAAATATCAATATCGATTCCGGGAGTATCTTCTGCACGTTTTCTGGCCCATTCAAGATAGGTTACCGCCTTAACTTCATCTCCTTGTCTAAGTAATTGCGCGCCTTTACTGATGTACCATTTTATATCCTCAATACTTCTCTCTAACAGACCTTGGAGGCCATTTAAAGGTTCAATCCGATTAACTTTTCTTCCAACGTTTGAAATAACATCTATAATAGAAATGGGAATAATAAATGAGGCAGAGGCCAGGTATGCTACAGTCTCGCCAGAGCCACCAGAGCCAGAGGAAACATAAGCCAAAGCGCCTAAACCTAAACCAGTGCCAATGATGATTACCCACGGAAGGCTCCTCTCCCTATCCCTCTTAAAGATACCTTTAACTAACCATATTCCTAAAATAATTGCCGCCAATACAATGCATAGCTGTTTTCTTGTTAAGCCGAGCAAGAGCATTTCCTTCTTTTTGCCGAATATATTAAAGAATAGCTTAAATACAGCATTTGCGACACCTAACCAAGGCCAGACTTCACCGGCGCCCCCAGAGATACCATCGCCAATGACGCCTATAAAAAGGCCTCCAACCTGGCATACTGCATCCACTACGGCCGGCAATAATAATGTGAAGGGGTGGCTGAGAAGTTCGCCTAAGTCATGTGCCTTTCTGAGGCCATAGACTATCTTTGCCATATCGTTAAAGTAAACGTAAACAAAGCCTACAATACCTATAGCTGCTGCCACCTTGATTAATCCCCAGGCAGAAACGTGAAAGGACCTTGTTTTCGTAGTAAGCTCTATAGCCCGGCCAAGAGCCTTATAAAAATCAATCTTTGGCTCCCTTTTGCCGTTGGTCATAAAAGCTTGTTTGGCGAAACGCCGGGCCTGTTTCTTGCTTATCCTTCTCTTGAATACCTCCTTCTTGAGAATCCTGGCCACTTCATCTATTCGTTCCTCGAATGGGCTCATGCCTTCACCTTTACCGAGCAGATAGCATCCTAATACAAAAAGAGCCATTCCTAATCCTATGAATATCTCGGTCTTAGGAAAGTCCGGCTGTGATATTGCTCGAAGTACAACCTGGCGTTTGTAGGAAACTAAGATGAACATAAAAAGAGCAGCAAGACCTAATCGAACGACTAACCTTCTGCGGCGACGGCGGCTACGCTCATCCAGAACCTTCCTCGCAATTCTGGCAATGGCTTGGTGTTTATTTAGCGGCTTTTTCTTTTGTCCATATTCTTCATAAATATCCTCAACGAGTTCTATGGCTTGGCTCGGACTTATTTTTAAGGCACTATGGAGAATCTTCGCCGCATCAAGTTTGTCATCTTTGTGTTGCTCCTCACGTTGAACTTTACTGAAAAACCAACACATAAAAAAGACTAACGCAAAACATGCAAGGCCAAAAAATACATACGGATTAATCCCTAGTTTGCTCGGCAGTTGATTAACGTTAGCTAGGAAAACTGTCCCATTGTTACCGGATAATAGAATATCGGCCTTTGCAGATAATTCAACTGGGGCGGCGTTGGCAAACTTAGCCATACCTAAGAAGGCAACTGCAAAAGGAATAAGCGACCTTACAATAACGGACTTGGAAGGCTTAGGTTGATGGGGATAACTATAGAATCTATGCCCGCCAAATTCTCCATTAAATATTAAATTATCGGGATTAAGAGGATTTCCTTTTAGCCAAGTAGGTTGCCTGGGTTTTCCATCTTTATCTTTTCCCATTGACTTGGGACTATAGTAAAGAATTGCGCCATTGGTGGAGTCGGGTATTTCTCCATTTAGAACCCTAGTTACAAATCCTCTTGATATAGGAAGTAAAGGATGGTTGGTGTTGTGATAAGAACCACTGTTAGGAGCAACACAGGAGAAGGCATAAACATCTATTATTTTTCCTTTATTTTTACCGCTCCTTATAATTTTTGGCCGTTTGTAGGTTAATACTTCTTTTAATGTTGGGCCGCCAAATTCGTTCTTCCAGCGTTTTACATCAGGATTGGCAGCAACTATATTAGCCCGGTTTATTGCCACCCAAGCAACCGCAGCTACTGCCTGCTCTGCTTGTTTGTTGCCGGCTGCAAACCCCGGTAATTGCTCTTCAATCTCGCCCAATACTACACGCGCAAGTATTTCTTCTGCTTCTTTATCGCAGTTAACAACAGGAGTAGGAGGAGCCTTATTGCGAACAACGTTTTCTTCTGGCTTTTGCACTTTATCTTGCTCCTTCGGTGCAGAAATTCTGGCCCCTTCCGGTGCATTAATTTGAGCTGGAGCTACCACTTTTGCATGCCCTTTTGTCGGAAGCGAACCTTTGGCATGATTATATGCAAATAATAGTAAACTGAACGGAATCAGTATACAGGCGAAGAATCCTATTACGTTCTTTTTACTTATAGCCCCTATGCTTATAGAGCAAGGAAGCCCCCTGGGTCTCTCCAGAGCATATATTATTGCTCGGCCAACGGCTTCATCAGCGACGATATTCCTGCCTGTATCTTTGTAAGCTTGCTCAGCGCATAACCAGGCTCGCTTCTTGCTTATTCTCATTCCAAATACCTGCTTGACAATCCTGGCTATCTCACGTATTTGCTTTTGGTGTAGTTCAATATCCTGATTTTTATAAAGCCAGGCCAGCATGATTAAGAACATAACTACAAAGGGTATCGCAATTAAGCCAGTCTTACCAAGTCTTGCCTGCAACTGGGTTATTATAAGTGAGGGGCCGCCGTTCGAGAAGAATACAGCAGCTCCAATGCCAACAGCCGAAAGCAATAGAAAGATTGACTTTTTGAGGCGACTGCGCCTGCGCTCGGCCAAGAAAAGCCTTGCAGCTACAGCAACAGCTTCGTATTTACTCATCTGCTTTCTTGCCTGGAAAGCCTGTCTAGCGAGTTCCACGGCCTCGTCCATACTTATTCTTAAAGCCTTCTTGAGAGGCCTTGCCACCTCAGATATTTTCAGGTCGATTCGGTTCTTATCTTGATGTTTACTGAGAAAATGGACTAAAAGCAACAGCGCAACAAAAAAGAGGAAGACAATTACGACTGTCTGATTCCTGGTAATGCTTACCGCACCTACTAAATCCCATATATGCTTGTTAGCTTCTGTGTCAACCTGCAATGGAGCTTGCCCAGCATTGGCAACAGAAACGATTCCTAAAGTTATAGCCAATGCTATCGAAACAATAAATCTACTTAATCCAAACTTAGATACAACAGGTTCTTGCTGCATCCGTTTCTGTTCAAGAAATGCTTCTCCTTCCTCACCGCAGGTCAATAACTCCTCTATTGCCCACTCTCTCAATCTTTCATCATTCAAAGATGAAGCGCGGTCTAAAATGAGGGCTAAAGGAGTTATTTGACCCTTAACGTCTTTTCGCTCCGGATTCTTAATGGCGTTCATCATTTCATCGCGAGGAACAATTTGGAGAGAAGATATCGGTTCTACATACTCTCTAAGCACTTGATATGCCTGTTTTATTTTCTCTGCTTCATTCTTTCTCAACGTAATTCCCATCATCAATTTTCTTCTTGGGTAGGTTACTATTTTTCCATACTCGATATACGCTAATAGAAAATATGTATTTATTTCTTGAGGGGTCAATCTTGATAAATCTGGAATGTAGGGAGCAAAACTTATGCACTTTACGCTTTGAGAGAAATACTTGCTGAAAGTTGCCTTTGCCCTTCTCTGGTAAAGCGGGGTTTGCAATAAAAGGACATTCCTTAGCTTGATGAGGCTAATACCTGCTTTCCTAAGAGCACTTCTGGCATATATGACATTCTCTCCTGTATTGGTGGATTTCTTCTCGATAATAATTACACTTTCAGGCACTTCTTTCTCAATTAAAATCTTACTTAAGAATTCTGCCTCTGTCTCTGCTCCATCTTCAATAGGGAAATCTATTTCACATTTTCCTGCAATCACTATTTTTAAATCTCTGTTTTCACTCTTATAATAATGGTAGAACCGCGCCGCACTTATAGCAAGCTGGGCATCGAAATTGCCTAAAACCATTATTAAATCAACTTGTTCAGGTAATTTATCTCTTTCGGCAAGGAATCCAATTATCGTCTCTAATTCGTCAACAGGAGGAGTAAACCTAGCTGGGGAGCGAGGCCCTGCCCTGAGATAGCCCATTGCTTCTATCATCACCGCAAGCAGTAAACTAATTGCGCTCACCACCAGCATATGAGTCCGAGTCAGGCCAACTGCATTCGCTGCTGCAGCAAGTATAAGCCCGACAGGGATTGCCAAGACAAGTAATAATCCGAGTATAGTCCCTCCTCTATGTCTTGAGGACAAGGAAAGATTAAAAGCGACCTTATCTTTATTCTGTGGGGTCTTAGTAAGAGTAAGAACCGCCTTCACTCTTTCTGGATTTAGCATCTCCACCACCGATAGCATCCCCCCAACCGCCATTCCTTCTGTTAGATACTTATTAACTATACCCATGTTTCGGTAAAAGTCGATACGCTCTAATTCTTCAATCAAATTTTTTATAACGGTTTTTCTCTTTTCTGAAGACATGCTTAAATAATCTCCTGCAATAACAGGATTCATTGCAGGCGCAAATCTATCATTTTTAAGAATCTCTACCGCTTCTTCTATTTTATTTTCTTTAGCCTTTACTATAGCTACAATCAACCGTTTCTCATCAGCTGTAAGAGGAGAAAGCTTATTTTTATTTTCCATTTTGCTTAGATAAAGTAAAGACAGGGCAATATAGATACCAAAAGTAATATTAATAATTGCTGAAGCCAAAATAAAACTATCTTTAGGGGTTGATAAAGTTGTTACTAGGAATGTGTCAATTAAAAATGGAATAAATACACCAAAAGCATAACCGGAAATGTTTGTTGTTAAATAAAGAGTGTGTTTCTTTATTAATTCTTGAAGAGATACAAGTGATGTTAAACCCGGTCTTAAGTAAAAGAATGGCGACCAGCACCATCCTGCGGTACCTCTTACTTGTGTCATAGGGTCTTGCGTAGCATGCCAACCAAATTTAAGGGCTGGGCAATAGTTAGTCCCATCATAATCGTGACCGCAAGTATAAGAGAGGAACATCTCTTTCTTCGGACAGTTTAGCATCCACTCTTCAATATTTTCCTCATCAACAGACCCATCTATAGCACGCCAAGAACTCCAGGAGCCATGTCCTACAACAGCTATACACTTTATACCTTCATTTTGTAGCACATCTTTCAAATCTGCGCGTTTGGCATTTTTGATAATGCTCAACCTATAGCCTCTCGAGGACCAATACATTCTTAGATAAGCAAGAAGCAACGACTTTCTCCCACCGCTTACCAAAATTACCAATTCTTTTTCGGGGCGGATACTGTTTCTCCTAATAGCAATCCTCTTTATCAATTCTCCCAGCAAGCCATTTATTGACTTCCTGTAGATTCTCCTTATCACTTGTTTCATCGAGCCAATGATTTTCGCTATGAGGATGAACACAAAAATCGCGAAGAAAATACTTGGAGCAACATTGTCCTTGATTGCCGCAGCTATAATTGCCGGCAGACAGGCTAATCTTACTGGATGATTGAGGAGACTATTAACAGCTTTTCTATGATTGGCGATTACGCCGCTGATGAAAGATGATTTGACTAATAATGCGGTTAGATTATATATGGAATGACAAAGGCGGGATAAGGCAGACTGAATCCTGTGAGCTATTGCGGGTGGTCCGGTAGTCATAGCTAGACCAAGAGCCAATAACCTCCGGATACCTTTAAATGGAGCAACTAAAACTTGTCGGGATAGCTTAATAGCTTGCTGGGTAGCATCAATTGGATTTAAAGCAAAACCGTCGGAATTTACTTGAGAAAATCTTCTAGTATCTTTCGGTTGCATGCCACTTTCCAAATCATAATTGAGCATCTCAAGGAGACTCTTTTGGGAAAGTCCAACGCCTATAGTCCTGCGCCCTTCCCTAATAAGAAGAGATCCTTTATTCTGATTGAAAAACCTTCTCTTCAAATATCTGCCCAGCTCAAATGCGCCTATAGATGCCGCAGCCAAGGGGGACATTATCGGGCAGGTTATTAAGCTACCAAACACTAATTTAAAAATCATCGCCAAGGTGAATAGGCCATAATATATGCAAAGTCTAGGAGAAGTATCCCTATTGGCTTCTTTGTTGCAGGCATATCTCCATCCCATTGCGCCCGCTAATACCACCAGCGCCACTGAAGCCGCAAGGAAATAATATATATACGGGACAGTAAATAAGAATTCTATTACGGAAGGTACTTCACCCTTCATGTCCATTAAGAGAAGTGGGAGAGGAATAGCAAGCATGAACTCAGCAATAATTGTCAATGCAAATAAAAATTTCACTGCTTTTGCTTCATCTAGTCCCAGTGGGCCTTTTTTCCTTAAATACCTTAAATCTTCCCGTAAATGTATTGCTGCATATATTGTCCCCACGACTCCTGCTAAAACCAAAATGATGCCTATGGGAGATACCGCCCAGAGTAAAACAGCTGTTAATGCTGTAGCCACAGGGGCAAATAAGGCAAGATTGTTTACCAGGATAATACTAATAAGCAAACTGCCGAACAGGGCTGCCATTAAAACCGGGGGTTCAAGTAAGGTAGTTCCGTTATACTTTTCGCTCTTTGCTTTTATCTGTACACCGGTAATCGCGTCCACAGCCACACCAACCAGAGCAACTACAATAGCAGGAATTATTAAAATTGAAGCAATGGGATATTCATCCTTCCAAGATAGCCCCAGTTTCCTTACTTTTGCCTCTATTCGTGCTTTTATCTGTGGCCGAGAAAGCAGATACACAACCACTCCACTCAGGGCAATTATAACGGCAGGGATCAATAAAACGAATACACCGAGGAAGGTTGCAACTCCCATAATATTGGTAGAGCCTGTTCCTATTGTCGGAATTACAAAGAGTGCAAGGACTGCCAAGATTAATAGATTTTTAACTCCTGTTCCTTTATAAAGTCCTTCTAAAATTCCTTTGAGAAACTTTTTCGTCTTGCTCAACCAGAATCTACGGTTGGGAATTTTTGTCCGTATGACCGCATTTTTAACTTCCTTCATATGTGCTCCGAAGGGGCCTCTATCCGGACGGCCTAACCTTTTTTCCAAAACGCGTATTTGGTTATGTACATCCATAAACCTTTCATCAACCAAAGTCATTTTTCTTAACTGCTTTTCTAACCCTCTTAACTGCCATCGTTCCTTAATATCCTGCACGACTATACAAACAAGACGAATAATTTCTATAGGCACATCTAGGATACTTCTCAGCATTTCGCCTGTTTGACTTTCTTCCGAAAAGATATACTTGATATATCCTGTCAATTTCGCAGTAAATCTTGCTCTGCTTATTAAAGGTTTAGATAAATCTGCTTTTATAGCATCACTAATCTCAATTAAAAACTCTAGAAGCATTAGCACTCCTACCATCATAGCGAAGCCTAATAATAATTTTCCAGAGCCTACAGGCCCTTCCGCGGCTAATATATAAGGTAAGTTGTGACAATGTAAAATAATCGATGAATCAACAGCTAAACTAACATCGGTTATCGGCAGCATAGTAGCCATTGAAACCCCGGTACCTAAAGAGGTGCTACTTGCGCCTGTTATGAGGGTGAGGAAAGATTTAAGCGCTTCAATAATTGTATCACTAAACACAAGCCCCCAGAATAGAGCCCCAATCACTGCAAGGATAATTAATGTCTCTTTGGTGACATAAAATTGCCTAGGTGCCTCATCCGATGTCTTTTCTGTTGACCTTTCTGATTTCTGGCCTAAAACAGCAATCATCAAGATAGACCATGCAATCAATCCTGCAATTTTCAATTCAAAGGAAAAGACTAAGTTCGGCACTGACTCTGTGACCAGGGAAAGAGTAGATAAAGCAATAGGCATTAATAAGATTGCAACAAAAGGTGCAACAATTACCAAAAGGGCTGTTATGGTCTTTCTGTTCGTAGCAATCCTAATTATCTTTTTCAGCCAACGCATCATAGAACCAGCACCCCTACGTACATTATTCTTGAAGGATTTGTCTGTTAAAACAATCAATGCGCCTACGGCAACAACGCCTACAATAAAGGCAAGATAAACTAATATATTAGGTAGAAAAGCTAAAGCGGCGAACAATCCGCTACCCCGAGAGGCGGCAATGATACGGGTAGCCTCATGTTCTGCCCCGCTACCTATCCCTTGACTATGGCAACCGGAAACTAAAAGACCGGCAATTATCGCTACAATGGCAATGGAAAGTATGACACTAACAAGGGTCTTTCCCGGCTTATGCTGGCGATGAGAATTAGAATTATTCCTTGTTCTGACAATATCATTCACTGCGGCTTGAATGCTGTGAATGGCCAAATAGAGAGAGGTGCTTTTCACCGAGTAAACAGTATACAGCCCTTGAGTAAGGTCTTTATGAAAGCCTTTGTCGGAAAGTAAGGCGTCCAAAATCAGGCGCAGTTGACCGCCCCAAGGATAAATTGTTCTCAAATAAGCCTTTTGGGTTAAATTCCAATCCCTCTGACTTTCATCAGTAATGAGGTTTAAGGTTTTATTAAAATCATCTTGAGGTATAAGTTGTAAAGTTAATTTGTTCTTGGTCTGGGCGGTATAGGCCTCTAGATAGACTTCTAAGAATCTTCTCATTACTTGATCCCAATAATCAGCTAAAACTGTAGCAATAGTATCAACCTTCTCTGTATCAAGGTCGTCTTCTTTTCCCTTTGTTACATGTTCATAATAGATTTTTGCTAAACTATGTAAGGCATCACTGTAGTATTTGGCTCGTAAATCAAGGTTGGATTCTCTATTAGCATCATTAAATTTATTATTGACCAACTTTAGCTCGGTAATAAGGAAATGATAGTCTTGCCTATCTCTAAATAAATTACGGGGTATATCATGAGAAAGATGCCAAGTTACTTTATTGGAGTGACTAGCGTCACCTCCCCCGGTAACCACTGCTGCCATCCCAGCCAAGGCCAAAGGCCCTTTGAAGGCTTCCAGAGCCCCAGACTGACCACCAGCACCGAATATCGACCTAATCATCTCAACCAGCCCTTTAACTAAACCGGGGCCGAATATAATGGCAAAAAGGACTGTGCCAAAAACTGCTAATGCTATTAGCGTCTTAAAGTTAATATCGCCCTTATCTGAATGCTTGTTCTGTTTAGCGCCCCTGCTTATTGCTAAAATGCCCACTACTACAGCCGCTGCTAAGATTAAGTTCCAACTAGAGGCTGAACCTATGCTTGCAGTCGCCATCATAGCCTCAGCAGGAGCCGAAACACCAAAGAATAGGCTAAGGACAATTGTTGCCAGAATTACAAGGGTTATTGTAGGAACTCTCCCGGAATGCCTGCTGGTTTTGGATGTACTCTTCTGAGACTCCAGATATTC
>CAZEQA010000040.1:0-11167 GCA_964514265.1 uncultured Planctomycetia bacterium
CCTCACTAATTTTATTGCGGCCTGCAGGCCTAACAGATAGCTATCTACCCCGAATCCACAGACCTGACCTGCTGCTACGGGGGCAATTAAAGAGGTATGCCTGAATTCCTCGCGGGCATAGATATTTGATAGATGGACCTCTACGGTAGGTAATTTTACTGCTTCAATTGCGTCGCGAATAGCCACGCTGGTATGGGTATAAGCGGCGGGGTTAATCAAGAGGGCATCGACTTTGTTTTTCTTTGCTAAACCTATGGCCTCCACAATCTCGCCTTCATGATTAGACTGAAGAAGGTCTATTTCTATATTTTCGGCCTGTGCAATTTTTTTTAACTGCTTATTAATTTCCTCAAGCGTAAAACTACCATAGATTTTCGGTTGACGCTTACCCAAAAGGTTCAGATTTGGACCGTGGACAACCAGTATCTTTGCCATTTTTTACCTCCATTTAAACATAGTTAGCGTCTAGCGGTTAGCGTATTCTTTAGCGTTTAGCGGATAGCGTATAGCGTTTAGTTAAAACCTTTTGTTTTTCTATACGCTATACGCTACACGCTATTTTTTATACGCTATGTGCTATACGCTATTTTTCTGCTTCATCGATGAGCATGATGGGGATGCCCTCGCGAATTGGATATTTGCGCCCGCATTTGGTGCAAACTATCTTTCCTTCTCTTAACTCCAC
This sequence comes from uncultured Planctomycetia bacterium, assembly GCA_964514265.1. Classification (GTDB taxonomy): domain Bacteria; phylum Omnitrophota; class Gorgyraeia; order JAFGHF01; family JAFGHF01; genus CAZEQA01. The sequence continues at coordinate 686 of CAZEQA010000040.1, forward strand.
ATTAGTCTTACAGGCAGGACAGGCTAAAATCTTCAATAATTCTTCATCCATTTTGTTCACCTCCAAAATATATAAATTATTCCTCCAATTAGACTACTCGATAGATACAATGCTAAATATAATAGCGAAAGTGATAATGCTACTGTATCTCCCATCTTTGGGCTGAAGAAAAAGACAAAGGCCCCCTCGCGCAAGCCCAATCCACCCATGGTGATAGGTAACGCACATAAAACACCAATAATGGGCATAATTAAGAAGACTTCTCCGAGATGGATGTCGACTTTAAGGCTTATAGATAGAAGATAGACAGCGAAAAAGCCGAAAAACTGAGCAGTCGCAGAAAGTACAAATGCCTGAAGGATTTTTAGCTTATGGTCTGCATAAATATTCATCGCCTCATATGCCCTTTTGACTAAAGAATCAAGTTTTAGGAGGTGCAATAAGCGCATAAGCCCCAAAGAACTACTGATTTCCTTTAGCAATCCTTTATTAAACAAAAATAAGATAAATATTATGCAAAACAAAAGCAACACCCCAACTAACCAAATTATAAACCGATGTTCAATCTCTTTTCTCATAATCAGCGCAGCTATACTTGCAATCAAAATTAGAGAAAACAGGCCAATGAGGCGGTCGACAAAGATAGAGGTATATGAGGATATTTTACTCTTGATTTTTTGCGAAATTAAATATCCTTTAACTAAATCTCCGCCAAAGGAGGTGGGCATAAAATTAGTAAAGAAATAGCCAATTAGAGATAAAGAAAATATATCCCTCATAGAAAAAGAGCCCCCTTGTGCAGCAAGCACAATCTTCAATCTCCAGGACAAAAAAAGGATGCCTGATATAAATAGCAAAAAGGCCAGGGCAAAGAAAAATATGTTAACAGAGCTAAGCCGCTGTCGAATTTCAGCGAAATTTTCCCGGGCCAGCCACACCAAAAGTGCCAGCAAAGATAGGCTGACTAATATTTTAAAAAGAAAAGAAAGTTTAGGTTTGTTTAATCGCATAGACCATTTTAATCTTTAGGCCTGGGGGCCTGTAAATTTGTTAAAGAGCTGCGAATCGAACCTATCGCTTGCCTGTATTCACTTGTGGCATTACTAATCATCTTCACGGCGCGGACAATATTATTTTCCAATATAGTTTCCATTGCCTGGAGCTGTCTTTTGACATCCATAATGTAATGCTGTAGATTTTCCACATCAATCGAGCCGGCATATTGTAAATGGAGATTAAATAAGGTTAAAAGATATGGCAAGGTTAGGCAATAGGGAATCAGGATTACGCCTTTTTTGTAGGCATCCAGGTGTGCCCTGCGGCATACAGAAAAGGCAGCGTCGGGAATCGCTGCCACTGCCCAGGGAACAGTGCGCGCTGGATCTATATATTGGGCAACCTCCCCCACCCTTTTGTTTATCTCGTTTTCTATTTTGTGAATCAAACTTAAGCGTTGGGCATGTTCTTTTTCTTGGGCAAGTTGCCTGATGAGTTCCTGCGCTGTCCATTTAGAATCAATAGGAACGACCTTATCGTTACTCAAAATGAGAGCGAACTCTACCTCTTTGCCGCCGATGCGGAAATTTTTTGTCAGCATATTAGGAGGGAAAGACTTTAGAATATCCTGCAAGATATTCTCTCCTGCCTCACCCCGTCTTTTGGTGCCAGAAATGGTGTCTTCCATCCTTTCTACCGAATCGTGCAACTGTTCAAAGATACGTTTTCGAGAATCATAATCGGTTTTAATGCTATCCGCTACTCTCTGAGTTTCCTTAATAATCGATGATAAATCTCTTTGCCCGCCTTCTACAGACTGAAGGCTGGCCTTTAAGGCGCCTACGTCCGCAAGCACTCTAACAAGCTCGGCTGAAGAAAGGGGAAATTTTGCGTCTCTCAGTAACTTGATTAAAAAGACTATCCCCCAGATAACTATTGCCAAGATAGCTAATGCTACTAAAAATATAATATCCATCTTACTTTCCTTTTTGGCTTTGAGCTTGTGGCTTCGCTTGCGCTACTTCTTTGGTCAGGTTCCCTGCTTTTGCTAATAATTGGGATGGAACCTGCCCATAAGGCCAAGGTTTAAGCAACCAGAATTCCAGCGTAGCCTACTACTGAAGAATAGTCACCTGTGACATCACCGCTGGTCTGGTATCTAATCAATCGGGCTTCTCTTGCCCCCAATTGTTTGGCAGTAGAAAGCATCGAGATGACTGGGCCATAACCGCACATAGTAATATTAAACTTTTTTACTCGCTTTAATAATTCTTCTCCATCTAATTTGAGGATTGCCTCAATAGCCAAATTGTCATTCGTCTTTGCATTTTCCTGAGGTGCGTAATGGGTCATATCACTGCTGGCCACGATCAAACTCTTTTGGGTCTGATTTAAGACGCCTGCTATCGCTTTGCCAATCTCATCATAGGTTTTAAAATCTGCGTCGCAAACAACTATCGGCACTATTTTAACTTCAGGTAAAATGTATTGCAGAAAAGGCAATTGTACCTCAATAGAGTGTTCATATAAATGTGCTTCTAAATCTTCCTGCAAATATTTAGATTTACTTAAGATACTTTTGGCCAGGGGGATATCTATCTGCACATCGCCCAGAGGCGTCTGCCAGTTGCCCTCGGCCATAATGCTGAAAGGTGCGCCGTAGCCTGTGTGATTAGGCCCTAAAATAACCACCGTCTTAGTCAAATTGACTTGGGAAAGGCAGCTACCAGCTACTTTTCCTGAAAAGATGTATCCAGCATGGGGTAAAACTAAGCCTAGCGCATCTTCTTTTTTCTCTTTTTTCTCCACAAGCCCATCCAGTTGCTTTCTTAAGGCAGAGGGAGTTGCCGGATAAAATTGTCCTGCCACTTGTGGCCGGCGAATCACGCCTTGCCTCCTGTAAATAATTTCTCAAGATACTTCCTGCCTCGGATAATCTCTTCTGCTGTTGCTGGATGATGTGGCTCTAACACCTTGAGCGTCTTTCTTTTTATATAGGTTTTGAGCATAGTAAAATCAAATCTGCCTTTTAAAGGGGCGCGATGGTCATCTACCCCCTCTATATCGTGTAAATGTACGCCGCACATCCTGTGGCTAAATTTATCTAAAATTGTCTTATGTTTAAAAAACTCTAAATTTTCGTATACCTGAGCATGGCCGACATCATGCCAATAATAAAGAAGTGGACTGGGAAAAGTTGCTAAAATAACTTCCATTTCTTCAGCGGCAGGGATTTCACTAAAATAATATCTGTTTTCAATGCCTAATTTTACCTTGCACTCTTGAGCATAGTTGCATAGCGTCTTAAGACTTTTAAGTGTCTGAGTAAAGAATCTTTCTGATTTTGCCTTTCTCTCTTTGAGCATCTGTATTTTTAGTTTGTTATACCTTGCTCTATCAGAAGTTCTGTAAATCAAAGCCAGCTCTTTAATCTTCTCTTCCATCTCTACTCTCCCGAGATGAAGGACGACAACCTCTGCGCCAATTCTTGAGGCAGTATCTATGGTCCTTTTGGTATAACGAAGCGCTTTCTGCCTTTGCTGCTCATCTAAGGCAGAGAGAGAAAATGTATCAGGCGTAGCTTCATTTCGAGAGATGCCCGGTGGGATGGGACAAAAGTTATGTACAGAAACTACTCTAATTACCCCCCGGTCCTTTAGAGAGATCATTTCCTCAACCAATGAAGAACTAAGATTGAAACTGAGTTCTATCTGGTCAAACCCGAGGCCCTTAATCTCTTTTATTATATCTTTTGCCTGAGAATATCGCCAAGCATTCCAGGAAGTTGAAAGCGCAAACACGAAATCTCCCTAATTTGTCTTACCGGGCCCAACAACAACTACTGCATAATTGTCTAAATCAAAATATCGATCAGCGCACCTTTGAATCTCTTTGGCTCCCACCCCATTAATTTGGTCAGCGTATTTGAGGTAGTGATTAAAACCTAATCCATATAACTCATCCAGAGAGCTTTCCAGGGCACAGGCGGAATTGGTCTGGCGAGCGATTATTCTCTCAGCAATTATTGCCCTTTTGGCCTGCGTTAACTCCTCTTCGCTTAGAGGTTCTTCCTTAAGCAGACGAAGCTGGTGCCATATTTCTTTCTTTACTGTTTCTATAACTTCATCGGTGGTAGCAACATAAATAACTAAATAGCCCGTGTCTAGTCCCAAAACTTGATATGCTCCCAGGGTATAAGCCAGCCCCGTATTTTCTCTTATCTGGTAAAAGAGTCTTCCCGAGGCCTGGGAAAGGACCTGACAAATTATTTCTAGCATAAATCTATCCTGATTAAGAACTGTAGTTCCAGGAAAACCCATCAGTAACAGGGTCTGTTTTTTAGCTAAGGCCTCGAACGATGTGCGCACGCTTTTTGTCTCCTCTTGCGCATCAGGCGTAATCTCGGGAGTATTACCAGGATTAATCTCGGCAAAGAGCTCTTTTGCTTGCTTCCGTACATCATCTGCATCAACATCGCCAAAGACACCGAGGACCATATTTTTGCCTACACAAAATTTTTTATAAAAGTCTATTAAGTCGCGGCGGCGTAATTTCTTTAAAGATTCTTCGTTGCCAATGATAGGAAACTTATAAGGGTGCCTTTCAAACAGAATTGATTTCAGCAATCTTTTTCCCGATTCAAATATGTTATCTTCTTGAGCTTTGAGTTTGGCTAAGTTTTTTTCCTTTTGCCTTTTAAATTCTATTTGCGGGAATGTGCAGTTTTTAATCAAATCAGCTAGCGACGCTAACATCTGGTCAAAATCTTTGCTTAAGGCGTCTAAAGAAAGCACAAAACTATTATTTCCGCTAAAAGAAGAAAGACGTGCGCCTTTCGATTCAATTAAATATGCAATTTCGCCAGCACTCTTGGTCTTGGTCCCTTTATCTAACATCTTGGCTACCAAGTTACAAAGCCCGTTTGTCTGCTCGTTTTCTACGCGTAGGCCTCCTTTAAAAACTGCCTTTATAGACACCAGAGGTAAATCTCGGTTTTCTCTAACCAAAAGCGTAAGTCCGTTATCAAAGAGATATCTTTTTATTTTTTCATTTTCTTCTTTATTTGGCAAGATCTCTGTCAGTGTCATCTTACCTTTAGCAGTGTTTATCGGAGATGAATTGTCCGCTTGATGAGTTAAATCTTCAACTCCGGCCATAAAAGGTCTGTCTGAATTAGTGCGCAAGCTTGATTTTGTTGCTTCTTCACGAGGGGTTAACGCAATTATACTGAGATTAGTCTGCTTGAGATACTTTTCGGCTACCCTAAGGACTTCCGGAGAATTTACTTGTCTTATCTTTTGAACATATTTTTCTGTAAATCTGCAATCCCCGGATATAGCTTCATTTAAAGCAAGGTCTTGTACCTGTGCCTCTATAGTTTGACTGTAGAATAAGACATCGCTGATAACTTTGTTTTTTGCACTCTCTAATTCATTCTCACTAATTTTGCTTTTCTTGAGTAGTTCTATTTGTTTAAGAATTAAAGATACTACACGCTTGCGGTTTCGTTCTTCTAATAGACAAGAGATAATAAATAATCCGGGATCGCGCGGTGTATAATTTATTGCCTCCATACTATAGGCTAATCTCTTTTTGTTGCAAAGTAGGTTATGCAGTCTTGAGCTTTCTCCATTACCTAGAACCGCTGCCAAAACATCTAAGGCGAAAATATCCTCATCTGTTATGGCTACGCTATGAAAACCAAGGCGAAGATACATCAGGCCAGTTGTGAACTCTTCCTCTCGTTCGCGTAATTCTTTCTGTTTTGGCTCAGGCCTACTCTCAAAATCTGCAATATGTTTTCGCTGAAAGTCCCGAAAAGTATCTTTAACGAAGGTTAAGGCGCCCCTTGTGTCTACGTCGCCTACAATGCTTAAAATCATATTATCGGGCGTGTAATTCTTATGATAGAAGTTCAGCAAATCTTCCCTTCCTAAATTCTTAAATGAATGCTCTTCGCCTAAAATTGGATTTTTATAGATATGGGTTGAATAGGCAGTTTGCCAAAGTAGTCTGGAGGCATATCGTTGTGGATTATCGTAAGTCAACTTGATTTCTTTTAAAATGACCTGTCTTTCCTTTTCTAATTCCTGCTCATTAAAATTTGCGTTCATTACCATATCAGCAACAATCTCCAAGGCTGGATAAACAGATTCACTGGGCACTGTAACCTTGAAGCCTGTATAGTCATAACTTGTAACTGCATTAATTTTGCCGCCGTAAGACTCAATTTCTCTAAAAACATCGCCTGCTGCGCGCCCGGAGGTCCCCTTAAATAGCATATGTTCAATAAAATGTGCGATTCCCGAGCCGCTAAATTTTCCCTCCTGAGCGCTACCGCTGGGGACACATAAGAAAAGACTTGCTAAAGGTATATTGTGATTTTCCTTTAGCAGAACAACCATTCCGTTGTCCAGAGTCGTGCGCTCTATCTTCCCTTGGCTAAAAGTAAAGCCACTAAGAAGAAACATTATGCCTACGAAAATAATAAGCCACAGAGAACGACATATTAAACTGGATTCTCCGTGGCTTAATATTTTGTGGCTACCGGTTCCTTTTTCTTTTGCGCTCGCTCGGTTTCTCATAATGCTTACGAGCCTTAATCTGTTTGAGAATTCCTTCTCTCTCTATCTTGCGCTTAAACCTTCTCAAGGCCTTCTCTAACGGCTCATTACTTTTTATCTCCACTCTGGACATATTTCATCCCTTCTTTAATTTTAATTGGACGAGATACTCCGCTTCGCTCAGTATCGTCCTAATCCTTCGCGAAGCGGAGGACGAATTAAACCCCCACCCAGTTGCTATAAAGAAATTCTATAAAGTATCCGGTGGGGGCTAAATTCTATTCCTTAGCTATGGCTAAAAAGATTACGCCCGCAAAAATAACCACTATCCCAACAAAACCTTTAATTACTGTCCAGACATCCCATTTCCAAAGCCAAATGAGCCACGCACCCACAGCTAAAAGGGCAATTCCCAACAAAACCTTTAATGCCGTCTTTGTTGCTTGCGATAGACCTTTTTTCTCTGCTGCAGTCATTTTTTCTCCCCCCTTTCAATGGTCTTTAGTATATCATTTCTTCAATCAAATATCAACAAAAAAATTAATAGTTAATTCTCTAGCTCAAAAGAAATTATTACATTAAAGGATAATTGCGAAGGACTTAAGCCCTTAGGAAAAGCTAAAAATGGTGAAGCCTGGCGCAGACTTTTCTTGGCTATCTCTTTGAGCAAATGATTTTGAGTTGACCTTTGTTCTACTATATCGCTTTCTTTTAATCTTCCGTTAGATGAAAGGACAAAATATAAACAGACTTCTCCACAATCTATAAAACGTGGATAGTTCTTTACCACAAATCTGCGAATTTTTTCTCGAATCGATTGATAATAATTGATATACAGCTCCTCTTTTTCTTTAGGTAATTCCGGAGGAATCTCAATCTTTTCCTGAAAACTTTTAGGTTCGGCAGCACTAACCGTTTTCTTTACTAATTCATCCTTGGGTCTAGAACCTTCGTCTGTCTTAAATTTTGCCGACAAATCCTTTTTACTCAGTTGCTCTATATCTTTTGTAATTACTTTCTCCTTTAACTCTAAATCGGCTTTTTTGAGAGAAACCTTTACAGGAGGCAAATAGCTAATTTTAAGAACAGTTAGCTCCTTCTCCTCAACAGAGGTCTTAAAGTATGGCAGAGGCAGAAAGATTGCCGTATGAACAATCGTAGAAATTAAAAGCGAAATTGATAGGGATTTATCTAAAGACATAGGTCAAAATCTGACTTAATGCCCTAATTGGGCATAGAATATAACAAAATACGCGACTAATAAAAATACTCAAGACTATGCTTAGGCAGAAGATTCCCAGAAATAGAACTCTTAAGCCCATAAACTTATGCCCAGGTGAGCCAGGTAGCCCAGTTGCCATTATTACAATTACTATCAAGGCTAAAATAATGTATTTGAAATTATGCATAAATTGAGGCAAAACAAACTTTCGGGACTTTAATTTAAACAAAAGCGCTTGCATCGTGCCAAGCGGACAAAGATAGTTGCAAAAGAGGCCTTCCTTCACGTTTAATCCCAAGACAATTAGCAAAACAATCCATCTTGTGCGCCCCCAGTTACACCGGGCAGGACAGGCAAAACAGTAAAGATAAGGGAGCTTAAAAGGGCAGAAAGAGAAAGGGTAGAAAAAAAGTGGCCCTAAAGCAAATAGACTTATTAATTGAGAAGTCTTAAGCATGGCATTAAAAACAGATAAAGAATATCCCCTTTCCTACTAACGTAATTACACTAACGATTACCGCGGCACAAACTACGCCCACGCATATAGCCAAAAAGGCATAACGAAACTTGATTTTAAATAATGAGGCAGCAATGCATCCTGTCCAGGCCCCAGTTACCGGAAGAGGAATAGCCACAAAAAGTGCTAGCCCCAACGCTTCATATTTCTCCACTAGAGAGGCCTTTCGTTTGGTGCGTTCAAAAAGACGGTCAAAGAAACTTTGCCAAAGTCTAAAATGGCGTAATTTCTCAGAAACCGGTTCTAAAAATAAAAGTAGAGGTATAACCGGTAAAAGATTGCCTAAAATGGAAAGAAAAAAGACTTTTAAGAAGGGTTCTTTCAAAGTAAGTAATGCCAAAGGTATGGCCCCTCTTAGCTCTGAAACCGGAAGTGCCGCTATAATTACGGTAATCAACTCATTAGGTAAACTTCTCAACACTAAAAAAAGCTCCTCAAGCATTCTCTTCTCTCCAGGCGTACTTCCCTAATAAAGGGACAAATACGCACCCACAAATCTTGTTTGTCTCTATATTGCCTCTATATTTTTTGACTACAGTCAATATTTGGCTAAACCTTGCGCCTATAGGAATAACCAACTTTCCTTCGATGTTCAATTGTTCAATCAGAGGTTCAGGAATTGCTGGAGCCGCTGCAGTGACTATTATGCCATCATAAGGAGCGAAATTCCGCCAGCCCATGGTTCCATCGGCGAATTTTATCTGGACATTGCCATAACCTAAATCTTTTAAAACCTTTTTAGCCGCTTCGGCTAAACTCGCTACTCGTTCTACGCTATAGACCTCTGCCGCAAGTTCAGCTAAAATAGCCGCTTGATAGCCAGAACCTGTGCCTATCTCTAAAACAGTTTCTCTTCCGGAAAGTTCCAAACACTGGGTCATCAGGGCTACCATATAGGGCTGAGAGATAGTTTGTCCCGCCCCAATAGGTAAAGGGAAGTCTTCGTATGCCCTATCTAAGTACTTTTCTGACACAAAATGATGTCTGGGTATCTTCTGGAAAGCCTTAAGCACTCGTGGGTCTTTTATTCCGCGCGGCATAAGTTGCCGCTCTACCATTTTCTTTCTTAAAATTGAAAAATCCATCTTTATCTTTAATGAGCACGCAAGTTATGTCGTTTAATTCTATTTTGTAATGCTCCATAACTTATGTCCTCACTTATTAAACAAAAAGGGGCAAAAGATTTTAAGGATGAATCTGAAGAAACGGATTGTGTCAATAATCGGATTGATTTGGCTTGCCTGTTTGGCATAGATTGTCTGGATGGGGATAGATTTGATCTTGATACCTTTGTGATGCGCCTCGATTATTGTCTCCGATTCTATTTCATAATTGGAACTGATCGGGTTCAACTCTTTAAGCGCCCTTCTTTTAATCAAGCGAAAGCCGCATTGGCTATCCGGTATATTTCGCCAGCAAATTAAAGAAATGAGACAAGACATCAGATTGTTTGTAATCCAACGAGCTAAAGGCATACCTTTGCTGAAAGACATCCGGTTGCCTACAACCATATCTATATCTCCATTTAAGCTTGCGTCAATAAAGTTGGGAATATCCTCATGGCTATGCTGGCCATCGCCATCCATAGTGATTACCGCATCATAATCATTATCTAAAATATAGCGAAAACCTTTCTTTAAAGACGCGCCTTTACCCCTATTCTGTTTCTGCCTTAAAACAGATGCTCCCGAACTTTCGGCAATTTCAGCTGTTGCGTCAATTGAACCGTCATCAACTACAATTGCATCCAATCCCTTAGCCTTTATCTTCTCCACCAAGAAATCGATTGTCTTGGCTTCGTTATATGTAGGAATAAGCACACATATTTTCATCTACTTCACCAGCGGGGGGTAAGCATAAACCACTGCCCAGGATACAAGCTAATATAGGTTTCTATTGCTTTGGTTAAACTTTGGGTCAGCGTGGTTAAATCGTATTCCCAATTTTCTGTGGTTTTATATATTATCGGTTCTTCCAAAACAAATCTAAATTTGTTATCTTTCTCTCTCAACATAAATAGAGGGACAATCGGGCAATTTGTCCTTAGACTAAACACAGCCGGCCCTTGAGGCATTACTGTATCCCGGCCAAAAAACTTCACTCTTACCCCTACCTGGGCATTAAGATAATCGATATCTCCTAAAAAACCGACGGCTTGATTATTCTTTAAAGCAGAAAAAACC
>CAZEQA010000041.1:0-11148 GCA_964514265.1 uncultured Planctomycetia bacterium
TATTTCTTGATTATTCAAGAGAAGCAATAGAAACTGAGGGATTTCTTGGCGATGTTAAGGATGTGTTGCAGGGTGTAATAGAACAAGAGAAAGATACTTATAAGAAAGAGGTGGCAGAAGGAATTTGCCGACAATTACACTTATCTACCGGAGGCGAATCTTCCGCTGATAACTTTTTCTCCCATCAAGACGGGTTTATAGGGACTCTGCTGATGTTTATTATAGCAGCAGTAGTCAGTCTCTTTTCTTTGGTTAAAGCCTTTGCAGTTTGGTTTGGCCAACAGGCAGGAGGTTTTAAGGAATTATTGCGAGAATCTCTTATTCTGGCAAAAGATAGCTATGGCTGGTGGTGGGTTTCGCTCTTGATTATCGGCTTCTCTATTGCTCTCACCATTTATTTCTTGAAGAAGTTTGATTTCAGCACAATCGGTATCCTTTCTAATGGTAGACAATACTCTGTGCGTCTGCCTCAAGGTTCTAAGGAGAAAACTCGTCGCAGACTTAATTTACCTGAACTTCTGCGGCTAAACTTTGCTCAAACGAGTAACTCTTCAGATTCAGACACAACGCCATCCGATGATTACGGTTGCACTCGAAAGTTTATAGAGGGGCTTATGGAGGCATTCAGGGAAGATGTGGATGAAGGCAAAGTGGGTAAGCATCATCCTGACATAAGACATTTACAAACAGTTAGTAGGCTCGAGCAGGCCCTAAAGGAAAAGGTAATAACTTATGGAGAGTTTGTTGAATATATAACAGAAATACGTAGTAATTGTTCAGAACAGACTCGTCAACTCTTTTCGCATCCACAATATCCTACTTGTGTATGGATAGCCAAAATAGAAGATATTTTAAAACAGGCCATAAAGGCCTATCCTTCTGAAAGCAATATTCCTACTGATGAGGAGATTGGTTTACTTGCTGCCGCTATAGCAGAAGATGAGAATACAAGGATATACTTTGCAGGTTTTGTTAAAGATAAAGATACCCAGAGAATACTTGCTTTCTTGACGCGGGATATTATATCTGTGGTGAGAGATTTATTAGAGGATTCAGTCAGCATCACGATTAAGTTAGCAGGCTTAAAAGATATATTGAAAGAGTTCTTTACAGAGGCAGTAGAAAAAATGTGTAGGCCAGCCGTTCCAGAGAGAAAGCTTTCGGAAACTGAGGTAACAGATGGAGGTGTGCATATTGGAGAAAGATGGGCCAGAAAAATAGATTTATACCGTGTGCTTGGAAATATAATAAATGAAGCTACCTCAGGATTAAAGGTGTTAAAGACGGCGGAAGAGCAAGTCAGGCTTATGCATATAAGACGATTCTTTATTGAAGGAACAGGAGGAAAGGGAAGGAAGGATTTCCATTCTTTTAAGTGGAATAAAGACAGAGATATCTTATATTATCATATAGGTTCTCGCGAAGGTGCATATACACCAGCCAATAAGCAGAAAAACATTATTTATACCACAGAAGCTGGAGGCTGCAATGCATTTATATTTAGAGGCTATCAGGCAAACAAACCCGTATTCGGGATATTTCATTTTCGCTCTTACGGTGTCATAGATGAAATACTTAAGATATTACATAATGAAAAAATAGAAAAATTAACTTGCGCTCTCACTTATTATACAGGTGATTTATTACCTTTAGCTAGAAAAGCGGCTGCTGAGGCAAAGGACAAAATAGAATCGCTATACCCTGTGTTTCTTTATCCCCATAATGATGCGCAGGAGCTTGATATAGCCGTGAACAATGCAGGCTTCGGTATAATTAAATATAACCTAACAACCAAAGAAAAAATTCCTTCTGTATTTTTATGGGAAGATTTGGAAGGAATAAGCGCAGACAATAGAAAGGAAGGACACAGCTGTTCAGGAATTATTTATGTTCCCAGTATGGCCATTATTGTTTCTATTCCGATAATCATAACATCTATTTACAGTGTCTTATCCTCTATTGACATAAATATCTTGATGCAGATTTTTATAGGTATAGTTATTCTCACCAGCATAGGACCGCTATTCCTATATTTCTTTCTTGTACTTCGTAATGTTATCAAGAAGACTGAGGAGGAGCAAGAAGACCAACTATTGATAATACCCGACGAGAGAGTAGAACAACCATACAACCCCGGAGATTATATATATGAGCATCCTTACCGATGGTTATGTATCAATATTAGCGGTGTATTATGTAATATGGCAACATCGGTATTATCTTGGGTAGCCTGTATTATCTTTGTATATATGCTATTCTTGGATAATTTTGCTTTACAAACAAGCGACATAGCCTTTTTATTCATATATTTAGGCATACATTTTTTGGTTATGTGGTATATCTTAAATTTTATAATCAATGTCGCATATCATTACACTTCACCCGAAAGTATAAGAAATTATTATGAAGAGCTACGCTACGATTCATTAATATACTATAGGTACCATAAGTTATTAAGAAGACGTTATAGAGGATTGCCAAATTTTGTATCCATATTCTTTAGAATATATTCTGATGTTATCTTAAGCCCAAGGAATATCCCACATGAATTGGGACACTATGTAGCTCTTAAAGCGTGCGGTATAAGTGCAAGCTTAGGCCTCGAAGATGTTTCAATTAAGGAAGATATTAAGACCCTGAGCGATGACGATACTGTCAATATAGTACACGCGATAAATATATTGAAGGAACGGGGGCTGTTTCCATTTAAAAGAAACAAGCGTAATCAGAAACAAGAGAAGCCCAACAGCAAAACTCAACATCAGGGCGGATTCACAAAAGTATGGTTGTTACTGATTGTTTCAGGGCTGGTTAGTCTTTTTGTTTCAACGTCAGCCTGGGCTGCTCAATATTTCCAAAGAGAGGGCGGTTGTCAAGAAGCATTGCGGGAATATCTTGCTTTGGTTAAAGACGGCCATAGCCGGATTGTGGTTATTAGCATTCTTGTCATCACCTTCCTTGTTATCCTCGCCATTGTCCTTGCCCTCCGATACAAAATAAATCAGCTTGAGAAAGCATTCGATAGTTATTATGCACAGGCAAAAACTTATCTTAGAGATATAAGAGATAGGGGATGGAGAAGAGATTGCCAGGGATTCTTAAGCCAAATTGAAACCTACAAGCAAGAATTGAAAGGGATGAAAGTTGGGTTCATTGGACACTTTTGTCTTCCTGGAACGCAACTTGCTCATCGAATGTGGGTGTTTGCTGAGCTAATTTCTAGAGTAATAAGCCAGTTACAACTAACCCAGAACTATGGACAAGATTTTCAAGAATTACAGCAAGAGATAGATTCTTGGCTTGAGAACATTAAATTTATAATGAGAGAAGACAAAAATTCTCAACCAGATGATGAAGCTCACCGTCAAAGACATCTTTCCCGATTGGAATTAATAGAGCAACTGGAGAGTTTAGTTAAGATGTTTCAAGATGCTCCTGACCTTGCTTACTCTCAAGGAGGGGTGCGTCTTGAATTAGACGTGCTAGAAGAAGATTTAAGGGAAAAGAAAGGAAACTTTGGCGAGAAAGAATATCTAAGATTCCAGTGGATTTTGATAAAAGAGGTTATAGGTCTTTTTAAAGAGCTTAACCAGGATATTGTCCCGGTAAGGAAAAGTATAGATTCATTAATAGCCATAGGGAAGCAAACCTGCTTAGCAGATAAACTTGAGAAACTGGGGTATAAGAAAGAAGCCCGGGCAGTAAGAAGGCTCATACCTAGAATCTTTAAAGGTTTTGAAGGCCGGCCGGCTCATAATCTTCAGGGAGTTGCTAATCTTTTGGGGAGAAAATGGAAAAGAATCGCAAGACAGATTTATGTAGAGTATCAAGATGAGGTTGATGGATGCTTAATCTATCATATTGTTAAGGATGGCAGGGGTGAGCTTTTGTGGGATGTGTATAAAAGAGAAGACTCGGCTAAAGTTTGGGTGGGCGCAAAGAAAGATAGGCAAGGTTCAACCTATCTGAGAAAGAAAGCAGTTATTGATGATGTTTTGGCAGCCTTCAGAACATTAGAGGACGGCGAGAGTAGGGATATCGCAAATATAGAGGAGCTGGTTTATCTAAAGGCCGGCGTTCTATTAAGGACTTTTCCTAAACCAACAGGAGAAGCTACTGGCAGGACCATAGCTTTGCGGACCGGTTATAATATCACTCAACCTTCACTCATCATCCAGCGATTGAGGAAAGAACAAGCAAAAGAATTTGGCATCAAAGAATTTTCAGAAGACTCACCGGCTTTTTCTTTGCGGTTCGGATATAAAAGGAAAGGAAAAACCGGCGAAGTTATTCTGCTTTGGGATGGTGAGAGGTATATTACTTTACATAATAAATTTATTGAAGACCTTAAAGATGCCTTCAGCGCTCTGAAGGTCGGTGAGGAAAGAGACATCGCCAATATCGAAGAATTGGTGAATTCAAAGGTCGGTTATCTAAAAGCCCCCTTTATTAAGCCAACCGGCCAAAGTATCGGTAGGCCTTTAACATTAAACACCGGCATAAACCTTTCTGGCGTATCCCTTGTCATTCAGAGATTAACAGAGGAACAAAATCAGCAATTCGGCATCGAGGATGTGGCTGAAGATGAGCCTACTTTTGCGTTACGGTTTGCATACCGGAAAGAGGAAGGGCCGGGCCAGGCAATTCTGCTTTGGAACGGTAAAGAGTACATTACCTTAGAGAATCAAGTAATCGAGAATATCAATCAGGCTTTTGGCCAATTGGAAGACGGAAAGCATCAGGATATTCTCTATGTCGACGAACTGATTAATATGAAGAACGGTTATTTAAAGGTGTTTTTTCCTAAGCCGACCGGTGAGTCCCTGAGAGCAATATTATCATTCGGCGCAGGCACAAACCTCACCGGGATTTATCTCGTTATCCAGCGGCTCACAGAAGAACAAAATAAAGAATTCGCCATCAAGAAGTTGAGGCCGGAGGTACCAACCTTCCAGTTAATGTTTAGATATACAGCAGAGAAGAAAGAAGCCGGAGTTGCAATTCTTCTTTGGGATGGCGAAAAGTATATTACCTTACGAAACAAGGTCATTGAAAATGTCAGTGATACCTTTGGAGCCCTTGGGGTCGGTGAGCAGAAAGATATTGCCCATATCGATGAGTTGATTAATTTAGAATATGCCTGGTTATTTCAATCGTTTCCCACACCAACAGGAAGGAAGCTGGCTAAGGAAGTAAGGCTTTCTTCAGTCAAGAACCTCACCCAAGTTAAGCTCCATATACAACGGCTCACAGAGGAGCAAGGCAGGGACTTAGGTATACAAACACAAGGAGATGTTCCAACATTTCTTTTAAGATTTGAGTATAATAAGAAAGAAAAGACAGGTGAATCTATCCTTTACTGGGATGGTCAAAATTATGTTACCCCGCAGGAGAAAGTTATTGAGAATACAAAAGAGGCCTTCAGGACATTACAGCCGGGAGAGGAAAGAGAAGTTTTCCACATTAGAGAATTAATCGATATGAAACAGGGGCGCCTGCTGAGAGATTTCCCTGAGCCGAGCGGTGAGGCTATCGATAAGCGAATATCTTTCGGGACAGGCAAAAACCTTACTGAAGTTAGCCTTATAATTCAACACTTGACAGTAGAGCAAAGAGAAAAATTTGGCATCAAAGACCTAAAAGCAAGACAATCCGCCTTCCTTTTAAGGTTTGGATACCAAAAACAAACAGAAACCGGCCAAGCTCTTCTTCTCTGGGATGGCAAAAGATATGTTAAGGCAGGGGCAAACCGGAAATCCAGAGGAGGAATAAGCAAAAAGTCTGCAAGTGGACCGGGGCTCACCGCTTTGCAGGAGAAGGTTATTAAGAGCATTGAAGATGCTTTTATGGTCCTTGGGCGCGGAGAAGAGATAGATATTCCCGGTATCGAAGAATTGGTTAATTTAAAATACGGTCATCTAAAGCGATGTTTCCCCGAACCAACAGGCCAGCGCATTGACAGGGATTTACGATTTGGTACCGGAGAGAATCTTTCACGAGTCTTTCTGGCTATTCAATGTATGACCGAAGAGCAAATGAAAGAGTTTGGTATTCAAGAGTCAAGAGGCAAGTCCACTTTCCTTTTAAGATTCACCTATAGGAAGAAAAATATAAGAAAAACCGGAGAATCTATACTTTTATGGGATGGCGAGAAGTATATTTGCCCACGGGATAAGGTAATTGGGAATATCAAAGATGCTTTTGATGCACTGGGAGTCGGAGAAGCTCGGGATATCCCCAATATTGAAGAAGTAGTTAACATGAAATCCGGCTCTCTTCAGTATGTTTTCCCCAAGCCGACCGGAGGAGAAATCGGTAAAGCAATAACATTTGGTGCCGGGATAAGGCTTATAGCGGTATCTCTGTGTATTCAGGGTATGGGCGAAGAACAAAAGCAGGAGTTCAACGTCGGTGGTTTAGAGGACGGCCAAAAAGCTTTCCTGTTAAGTTTTGGCTATAAAAAGAAAGACGAAGAAGGCATTGCTTCATTTATTTGGGACGGACACAGATATATAACGTGTCATGACAAAGTAATTGAGAATATAAAAGAAGCTTATAGGACATTAAGGGTTGGCGAAAAAAGAGATATTTTGCATATAGGGGAATTGATTAACCCAAAAGTAGGTTATCTTAAATACTCTTTTCCCAAGCCGACTGGCGAGGATATCGGCCATGCGTTATACTTTGGGTTAGTCGCGAATATTTCCCATATTAGCCTGTCTATCCAGCGTATGACAGAAGAGCAGAGAGAAAAATTCGCTATCCAGGTTTTAAAAGAGGAACAATCTGCCTTTCTATTAATATTTGGATATAAGGAAAACGAAGAAGAAAAACAAACTGTTCTTTTATGGGACGGTGAAAAATACACGACTATGCGGGATAAGGTTATTGAGAATATTAAAGAGGTTTACAAGACGCTGAAACATGGAGAAAGCAGGGATATTGCGCGCATTGAAGAGTTAATTAATTTAAAGCAGGGCTGGCTTAATGTATCTTTTCCTAAACCTGACGGAGAAGCTATAGGCGGCAGGCCGTTTCATTTCGGCGCCGGCAAAGACCTTATCAAAATCAGCCTCAATATCCAATGTATGACAGAAGCTCAAAGAGAAGAATTCGGCATCCGAGCCCTAAAAGAAAGCCAATCAGTTTTTTTATTAACCTTTGTATACCAGAAGCAAGCAGAGACAGGAGTTGCTCTTCTTCTCTGGGATGGTGAAAAATATGTTAAAGCAGGAGCAACTAAGATATCCGGAGGAAGGACAAGAAAAAGTCCCAGCGGTATAAGACAACTCACTGCTTTACAGGAAGAGGTTATCCGGAAGATTAAAGACGCTTTTGCAGGACTTAGGCTTGGGGAAGAAAGAAATATACCAGACATCGAGCAGTTGATTTATTTGAAAGGCGGCTCTCTAAGGAAATATTTTCCCAAGCCTTCAGGAGGAAGAATTTCCAGAAATATAGGATTTGGGGCAGCTACACATCTTGCAGAAGCAAATCTTACCATACAAAGAATGACCAAGCCTCAAACAAGAGAGTTTGGTATCCAAGATTCAGATAAAAAAACATCTACCTTTCTTTTAAAGTTTAAATACAAGGCTAAAGAAGGGAAAACAGGCGTTGCTTTACTTTTATGGGATGGGGGCCGATACATTACCTTAAAGAATAAGGTTATTGAGAATGTTAAAGAGATTTTCCAGACGTTGAGGCCGGGAGAAACCAGACAAATCCGGCATATCGAACTATTAGTTAATATGGATAAAGGCTATTTACTTAGATCCTTCCCTAAGCCAACAGGAGAAAGCATTGATACGAATATATACATTGGCAGAGACAGTAACTTTTCTTCCGTTTCGCTTAAGATACAACGAAAAAGGCATAGTAAAAGCTTGAAACTCCTTAGGTTAGATAAGGATAGAGATGTCTTTATCCTAAAATTTGAATATAAGACCAAAGGTGAGAGCAAAAAATGCCTTCTCTTTTGGGATGGGACAAGCTATGTCAGTTTACAGGATAAAGTTATTGAAAATATCAAACAGGCTTTTAGGGCATTAAGACCGGGAAAGAAGATAAGTATTCCACATATTGAAAAGTTGATTCAATTGAATCATGGCACCTTACGAGATTCTTTCCCCAAGCCGACAGGACAAAAAATCGGCAGGGTTCTAGGATTCGGTGCTGGCGAAGGCCTGAGGCAAGTTTTTCTTACTATACAAAAGATGACCCAGGAGCAAAGAGAAATATTCAACATCAGGGATATGAAAAAAGGAGAATCAGCGTTTCTACTAAGATTCAGGCATAAGACAGATAAACAAGATTCCGGCGAATCCCTTCTTCTCTGGGACGGGAAGAAATACATTACCTTAAGAAATAAGGTAATTGAAAATATTAAAAATACCTTCAGGAAATTGAAGGTCGGAGATAAAGAAGATATTGCCTACATTGAAGAATTGGTTAACTTAAAACACGGTTATCTGCCACCGAATTTCCCGAAACCTACAGGAGGATATATCTCTGAACAAATGCAATTCTGCGGCCGCATCCACCTTTCTTACGTTTCTCTCAGTATACAAAAGATATCTAAAGAGCAGAGGCGAGGATTTGGCATTGAGGAGCTAAAAGCAGGCAAATCTGCCTTCCTATTAAGATTTAGATACAAGACAGAAAGGGGGAAAACCGGTCTTGCCCTTTTTCTCTGGGACGGGAAGAAATACATTACCTCTGCGGATAAAGTTAATGAGAATATCATAAAAGCTTTTAAGACTCTTAAGCCTAGCGAGAGCAGAAACATTCCACGAATAGAAGAAAAAGTCCGCTTGGAAGACGGTACTTTATTATCTACTTTTCCCAAGCCTTCGGGAAGGAAAATCGACACTCGCTTGGGGTTAGGCGTAGGAAAAATGCTCACCCAACTTAGCCTCAGTATACAGAGGATGGCAGAAGAGCAAAAACAAGAATACGGCCTTAAGGGTTTAAGGATAGGCAAGCTGGCCTTTATTTTAAGATTCGGATACAAGAAGAAAGAAAAATCAGGGGTTGGTATTCTTTTGTGGGATGGTCAAAGATACGTTACTTTACGTAATAAAGTTATTGAGAATACAAAAGAGGTATTCAAGACGCTAAGTATTGGAGAATGTAGGGAAATCCGGCGAGTTAGAGAATTGGTGAGCTTAAAATATGCCGCCCTTCATACGGCGTTCCCGGCCCCTAACGGTAAAAAATTACGCGATTTTACCTATTTAAAAATACAAGGTAATCTCTCGGATATCTCTCTTATAATTACCCGTATGTCTCTTAGCAAGTTTTATCTGGCTTTTTACTTCAAGAGGCCCGGTGATAAAGAATATAGAAAGAATCCGGCGGTTATGATGTGGGATGGAAAGAAGTACCAGGCTTATGGAACAGATGCGCCGAGACTGGATATAAAAATAGATGATATTGAGCATTATGTCAGCGGGTTGAAGAAGTCAATATTACTTTCTCCTTTCCAGATTCGTCTCTTCATCGCCCGTTCTGCCTGGGATGCTATTGCTTATGATTATGTATATCAGCTTGAGAATCTTTCTCCTTTCTGGTGGCACTGGTATATTAACGGATATTTGTGGCAATATCTTATTTCTAAAAATAGAGAAAATCTCATTAGAGGCTCTCCTCTTTATGTTGCTGCCGGGCCCTTGGGACAGCGCACATGGAGATTACATGAGAATGCCTTGCGTAGGCTTGGGATAGTGTTACCTGTGGGCGTTGACATTGATATAAGTCCAAGGATGCTCCAAGCAACTACCCAGAGAGACAATGAAGACGGTATCCCTCCGGAGGAACAAACCCAAAAATATGTCGGTAGCATGACTGATCTCTCAGGAGTTCTTGGTCGAAGAAAATTCTGTCGAGCCGAGAACTTCTCCCTTTCTCTTATTCACGAAGAAGATAGACCCCAGGCAATCTTCCAGCTGAATAAAGTTCTTGAAGATAATGGTATTCTTACTCTGGCAGTCTCAGGAAGCTTTACTGATGAATTTAAGGCATCACTTGATGAGTCAGGTTTTGAAATAGAGGTTCATGAGAAACTCAAGCTATCCAGAAAGCAATCAAGCCTTATCCGAGGAGCTTACTCCCCTGAACAAGCTGGCAGAATTATTAAAAAGATAAATGCAGGTTGTGAATTTATCATTGCCAGAAAGACTGTTGACCTAAAGAGATGTCCTAGGCATCTCAAATTTTCTCTCATTACAAGAAGAAAGGCTATTCCCAGGAGAGCCAAAGTTGCTCCGTCTGCTCGGAAAATCACGGACCTTAGAAGATTAAATCTTCGCAGACTGCCCTACCTTTCTTGCGTAGCAATACCGGGAGGCATACCACAAAAGACGCTCACAGTAGATGAGATTGTTGAACGTATCCGTCAAGCCTCTTCTGATAGAGAGACTCAAGGCTTGCTTGCTGAGAACAGAGACCCTTACGGTTATTTACGAGCGACTCAGAAATATATAACAAGAACCGATGAGGTACAAAAAATACCTATAGAGGCAAGAGCACGCTTCCTTAACTCCATTGCTGCAGCCTTTATTTACTATTTTACAAATGTTGAATTTAAGATATATGAAGAATTTCCAATGTTTGAGAAGTATAAGACAGATATGTCAATTTATACTATCTGGGACTTACTTAAGACCCTAAAGGAAATAAGAGAGGCAACAATTTCTGTAGGTTCGGGTACAAGAATTAAGATTAGCCAACTGGTAGATGAGCTTGGGGCGATAGAACGTGCTTTGGGAATACACAACTGTGTAACTGAGTTGCTGCCAGAACAGAAAGCGTACCAGTTAGTAAAAGAAATGCTGAAGGCACCTCAGGATAATATTCGCATTATCGAAGGTTATCGGCCTCTCTTTAATGTTCAAAAAGTAATTGAAGTCTTAAAAAGAATACTTAACAAACAAGAATTAAACAAAATTTATGTTATAGAGAAAATCATAGGTGGGGAATTATTCTACGACGCAACAAGAGAAAATACGGGATTGAAACTCATAAACGTTCCTGACCCTGCCAATGCCTGGGTGGGCGCGAAGAAAAAGAAAGATAGGGATGGACCACAGAGAGCTAAGAGGGAGGTTTTACCTGGACGGATGGCTATTAGAGACATTCTCACAGGAA
>CAZEQA010000042.1:0-11084 GCA_964514265.1 uncultured Planctomycetia bacterium
CTACTATTTGATTGTTAATCAGTCATGTTCTATTCCCTTCCGGGTCCCATAAAATACCTGCTATGTTAAGCTCATCAAAAGTATAGAACTCTTCGCTATCCAAAAGATACCGCCCGTTTTCATCTACTAAAGGGATAAAAGGGTCGCGCTTGCCTTTGTCGGTATAGATAAAAGGCTCCTCTTCCTGTGCACAAACTGGATTCACACAGATAAAACCATAGATAAACACAGATAAAACCAAAATCTGCGTGCATCTTAAAAGCAAATTTATAACAGGCAAATCTGTGTGCATCTGTGTTAATCCTAAAGGATAGACTTTCATAATTCCAGTTTAATGAAAGGTCTAATATTTTTTAATTATTTTCGGCTCATTACATAAGTGGCTACAATGAGCTGTGCATTGAGAACACTACCTTGGTCGAAACCGGCCTCTATCTTAATATTGTTTATCTTCATAAATCTATCCGCATTTTCCAATTTGCTTAAAAAACGACCGAGCTGGTGATAACCACATTCGGCCCTCAATAAAATGGGCACCTGATAATATATTGAGGCCTCGCCTACTTTGTCTTGTTCAATGGGCTTAATCTCGGTTATTCTCACATTCAGTTCTTTTGCTGAATCCGATAGAAATTCCAACAAAGCAGCTACCTCTTTTTCGCTGGGCAATTTTTTCTCATAGTAATCTACTTGTTCATTAAGTAGGGCGATCTTCTCCTTAAAGGAATCAATATTTGCCCAGTCTTTTTTTGTCTTGACAATCTTTACTTTCAGTTGCGAACATTCAGCTAGCCTGCCAAAAAGCACCTTTACCTCGGGAATAAAAAATAGAAATAGATAAACAACTACAATCAAAATAAGGACAGCACAATTTATCTTTGTTTTATCTGCAAGCAGTTCTTTAAGCCTTTTTACATCCATCGAAATTATCCTTATAGAATCTGAATTTTCTCAATTAAAGCGGCAGATTAAATGAAAGTCCATAACCTCTGTCTGCAAAATTTTCCTTTTTTTAATCGGGCCTAACTCAATCTCTGCAAAATCGGCTGAGAAAGAAGGGTCGTCTTTTAAATTTTGCATAAACCTGCCGATAAGCGCTGGCTCATCTTTTGTTCTGGAAGCACAGCTTCCCCGGATAATTAGAAATTTTGAAACTTTACCTTTGGAGACTTTGCCTCTTGCGGGCCTACCTTTAGCCTGTTCTTCCTTTGTCTCCAGAGAGAGCTCATTCAGCCATACCCCAGTCACTATTGCGTCATTTAAGCGGTTCAATTTATTTGACCAGAGAATTCTCTTGCTTATTAACTGTTCAATTAAAGGAATCCTGGCATCAATTTCCTTAAGTTCCTGCTTTAACTGCTCAAGCTGCTCTCTTTCAAAAGATAGGCCAGCCCAGGTTTTCTTCAGGCTGTTAAGCCTTCTTGCGTTTATACCACCTAAAGAAATAAGCAACAAATGGAATAAAAATAGAGAACCCAAAACAACAAAAATCAATCTCGTTTTAAAGATTCCTTGAAGAGGAATAGAAATCTTCTTTTTTTCCCGCAATTCTAAGGGCAAAAGGTTAATCTCAATCATTGTGCGGCCTATTTGTAAATCGGTGTTTGTTGCCGAAAATAACTGCTCCAACTATAATAAGAGCAACCAGAGCAGCCACAATTTTTCTAATCAGGCCGAACGGCACTCTTTTAGCCAAACTAACTGAAGGAGAAACTTCTTTTTCTTCAGGAATAACTACCTCTTCTTTTGTTATTTCCAATGTCAATATCTCTTCTTCTGTTTCTTTCTGTCTTTTCTTCAACTCAATTCTGCTTCTTTCTCTTTCTGAATTAACCCACTCTGCGGCCTCTTCTACGCTAACATCGTCTCTAAAAAGGGCAAAGCCATCCCAAGTCATGCATAAGAAAAGACAGGCGCTGATAAGTAAAATAAGAAGGATTCCTCTTGGCCTCTTCACCTTAATTTTCCTCCCAACTTATTGTTTCAGGTAGGGCTAATTGCCTGGGCAAGTGAAAATCATCACCTCTAGTTTTGGCGCGAAGGTCATAATTCATAGTAATATGACCGCTGTAGATTATGGCCTCATCACGGGCGACAACAGTCCCATTCACAGTAAACTCCCCCACCCTGCCGGTAAAGGCATGATTGGTATAGGTAACTGCATCAACTTGGTGAATCTGATTAGAAGCGGCAGCAATACTATGAATATAATCGTCTGATAAGGATGAGTCGTAGTATGTTCTGGGTTCTGCTCCTCCTGCTCCGTCATCCTTAACTCCAAAGGTGTTTGTATAATCCCCGTCAAAAAATGGGTTGCCCTCCGCATCGTAACCGGTGATGTAACCAATGTTCTCATCTTCGGGATCAACATTATAGGCCTGAGTAAAAGGTGGCTCGAGATAGTTCGTTACATGTTGCCAACTAGTGCTGGTATAATCACCAACAACTACATTACCCTTAGCAGCCAGACCTAAGAAATCTCTTGCATCATTAATGGTATCTGTTGTCTCGGGGTCCGTATCAGGTTTGGGCCAGGCAGGCGGATTCTCATAGGTAATATCACCAACAATATGAGTATTTCTGTCGCTATAGATTATTCCCTGACCTCTAACTACGCCTCTGATTATTACATCTCCTTGCACGACCACAGGTCCGTCAATATCTATTGGATTTGCGGCTGTGCCATTTAAGACCACGCATCCATCATCAGGGGTCCCAGCTATGCCATCAGGACCAACCCCATTGGCGTGATAGACACCATTTACCAACACTGCTCCGCCCTGAGTAACAGTCCCGGCTTCAGCAACAGCCAGGTCTTTATAGGTCTGCAGATTGCCGAGGTAAGGCATCTCCAATACCTCTTGGTGGGGAAAACGCGTACTTGTCCCATCGTAACCATTAGGATAATCAAAATCGTCCAGAATACCATTGCCATTGGTGTCCTCACCCGGATCAAGAATCCCGTTTCCATTTACATCTTCGGGATCAGCAGTAGGGTCGGTAGGCCGGGCTTCGTCATCGGCCTGATTGCGGTATTGGGGGATAGTAACATTCTTGCTGTTACCGGTAATGTCCCCATTAGCCCCTAAATCAGGGTTAGCAGAGGCATAGATATCCCCATTCACTTCAGGATTACCGCCAAAGGAAAAATTACCATTAGAGCGGATATCGCCATTGGCTGTAATGCCCCCTCCCCAAAGCCAACCCAGGTTATTCACAAAGTAAGAATAATTAAACACCTGCGATGGGGCAAGCTGATAACGGATTGTACTTCTAATCCTCCTCTGTATAAAATAACTATCGCCGGTTGACTCTAAAGTAACATCCGCTTGGCCATTTTGGGCATCCACACTTACAGCAGTTATTATTACAGTGTATGTGCCCTCACCTAAAGGGGTATTTGCCCCAGGAGGACCAGCGTAGGGGGGATTCTCGCTGCGCGGGAGATCATCAAGGCCATCGAACCAGTTAAAGTCTTGGGGGATTGGATTAGGAAAATTGTTTTGAAATGTAGTGTGTAATTCACTCACTACTCTATCTATCCCGGCCTCAGCCAGGTAAAAGGCCTGGACCGAGGCTCTTTCTCTTTGCGCACTCTTGCTCTCACCAACGCTGCGGAGTAAGAGGGCGCTGCCTAAAACTAAAAGTACCACCACGACAAGATAGCAGGCAATGAGCATTATACCCTTTTTGTCTTTTAAAGGCATTTATCTCTCCTTGTTCCTCAAAGTAACTTGCGAATTTAAGGTCCATTGCAGGGTTCGACCAGGGGCGCTAACCTTTTGAGCCTGTAATGATATCTCTACAATAGGACTACCGGGCTGCCGCCTAAACCCTAGACCCACTACATTATTAGCCAACACCACTACTTGAGCTCCCTCGGTCCGCAAAAGTTGCTGGTTATTTAGTCCACCGATTGAATATTGGATCTGGTTTCCCCAATCAATCCAGTCATTATTATTGTCCCATCCTTGCGACATACGAAATGTAATGGTATTATGAACAAGACCGTCGTCGGCAAGTCCAATAACCCCACCCGGATGCTTAGGTGCATAATTCAAACCACTCTGACGTATTTCCCTAACCATCCAATCCATTGCCCTTCTGGCCTCTTGTTGCAGTTCAACTTGTATGCTACCGGTATGCCAGGATTGTCTGCCTACAGTTAAAACTCCAAATATCCCTCCCATAATCATGGAGAAAATAAGGACAACCATAATAAACTCCGCTAATACAAAACCGTAATCTTTCCTCATCGTTCTGTTATCAATGTAGCTATTTGGGCCGGGGAATCCAAGATATTATTACCATTGGTATCTTCCGCACCGTCACAAATCCCATTCAATGCAATACCTCCGCCCCTTCCGTTATCCTCCCCAACGGTCCTTCCGCCCCTTTGTCGCCAACAGACAACGATTCTAATCTCATATAGGTCCAGTCCGGGATTAGCTGCTGGGCCGGTATTGAGAATAGCCCCTGTTTGAGGATCAAGAATATAGACTACCGCGCTCTGATTTCCTGCAGCTAGCCAAGTGCCTGGGCTTATGGTAAATGTATCACCTATAAGGCCTCCCGGGCTGTAGTCGGCAACCATAGTACCGAAATGGTCGGAACAATGATTGCGAATCTCTTCCAGCTTTTCCTGCGCCCCATTCATCGCTATAGTAAGATTCTTGGCTGATTCATTGAGGTTAAAACAACCTACATACGACCCTAAAAGGCCCAACAGTACTACAACAGAGACTGCGGCGGCAATCATAACCTCTACTAGGGTAAACCCCGTTACAAATTTACTACAAAGCTTGTGCTTAAGCAAAAGGGTTAGCTTTAAGCGTAAACTTTTCGATTTATCTAAAGCGATCTTGTAAATTTGTAACGGGGTAAACCCAGACTTATTCATTGATTACTTTACTCCTCTTAATGCCAGGCCGCAGGCTATAGCCAACATGCAAGATACATTTTTTAGCGCATCAGTATCAATCTGCGTAGAATCGATAATCAAATTCTGCAGGGGATTCCACAACTCAATCTTTCTGCCTAACTGACTGCTAAAGGAATTAATCAGTTCGGGCTCCTTGGCCCCCTCGCCACTAAGATAAATTACCGATACCTGTTTTTCAAATTCGCTTTCATAGTAATCGATGGAAAGCCGCAGTTCGCGAATTAAATTCGCCAAAAGCGCTCCCTTGGTCTGGAAAGGTCCTTTTTCCTTGCCTTCTTCCGGCTGTAAAGACAAGGTATCTTCTAACAGAGAAATATCGCGGGTAAAAAACGGCGTCTCACCCTGTAAAATATTTATATTTACCAAATCAAGCTCTAAATTGACCAAGGCAAACACATCGTCTTCTGCTACCTTTGGCCCATTGAACTGAAAACAGTTGATTAAAGAAAAGGAATCCACGTCGATGAGATTGGGTTTAAACGAAGCGCGTTGAATAAGCTCAACAAATTCCGTGATTGCCTGTTTTTTAGCGGCCACCAAAAAGACCTTCATTCTATTTTGGTTGGAGCTTAATGGTTCAAGGACATGATAATCGAAGACTATCTCTTCCATTTTAAAAGGGATATATTGCTGGGCTTCATATTTTAGGGCCTGCGCTACTTCGTCCTTGCTCATCTTAGGCAACTCAATGTATCTTACAATGACCGACTCTCCAGAGACCCCAATATTTACCGGCAAAGAGGCAATCCCTTTCTCCTGGGCAATCTTTTCTAACTGCCTTATCTTTTCTTCTTTGCCCTGGTTGGGATTTAACTCGATGCTGGCATAATCAAGGAGTCCTAAACCGCCGGGTGCGTTGGCCAATTTTACCATATTAATATGGTGTGTACCCACATTTAATCCCAAAGAAACTTTATCTTTCATCACAGTACCTATACTGTTTAATTTACTTGTGTTTACTTATTATATGATATACCATAAAGAAATTACTTTGTCAACAGTTTTTTTTGTTATTTTTACTTAATAGATGGGATTTAATACGTTACCGGCGGGTCACCTGCATGGGGTTCATTGTTTTCGGTATTAGTAAAAGTTACTCTGCCTGTTTCTTCAAGGAAGAAATTTTTGGCTCCCGTGCGGCCAAAACGCACAGGCCAGGCAATTATTGTAAAAGACTCATTATTTGCTCCCACGGTATAAACGTAATAATATCCCTGTATTGCTGTGGCAGCTGAAGTAGCATTGGCTAAGCTATTGGAAATAAAAGGCGGATCCAAATTAGGAGCAGCCATGTCAGTTAAACTATCTGGATAGCCACGGGGAACTCTAATGTTATAATATCCCAGACAACTCTGGTAAAGGGTGCGCATATTGCCGACTGCCGCTACCTCATTGGCGTTTATCCTTGAACGGATCATTTGCGGAATAGCCAGAGTAGCTAAAAGAGCAACCAAAGCAACGACAATCATCATTTCAACTAAAGTAAATCCCTTTTTTCTATTTGTCAATGTTTCCATCAGCCATCCTTTCCAATCTATAGTACATAAAATCCCCAAAAAGTCAAGTAGAAAAAATAAGGCGGTGGAATTTTCCACCGCCTTACAACGCCTGATTGTGTTGCTACTGGTAACTTTATTCCGCTACCGGCCAAGCAGCTGCTTGTGCAGCACCATAGGCACCTGCTGCAGCCCCAGCGTTATCGACACCATAACATGTTCCCTGTTCATCAATATAAAAAGAGCGTACTCCCGAGGTCTGATAGGAAATTGGTATGGCATCAATCCAAAACCTCTCAAAGTTTCCATCAGCATCTGAATCCTGACCATTGTAGGTGTAACTGTACCCTGACCTTAAAGGAGCGCCTCCTGCGTCATCCCAGGACAAGTCAAGATAAGGTGGTTCAGGAGCCGCAATTACTGTTGAGGTCAAGGCAGTTAATCCAGCTGCCGGAAAGGTGGGCACGCCAACACCCGGTGGTATATTATGGCTAGCGGAGTCATTGAGGGCACCGGCTATGGTCTTCAGATTGCCCACAGTAGCATTTTCATTGGCATTTAGTCTCGCTCTGAGCAGGTTAGGAATGGCTATCGCCGCTAATAAAGCTATGATGGCAACGACAATCATGATTTCTACCAAAGTAAAACCTTTGCGATTTAGCCTTAACATCTTCTTTCTAACCTCCTTTCCTCCCGAATGGGTTACTCTGGATGCCGCTTTGGAGAATTTGAGGCCAAAAACCTATTTTCTATATAAAACCGACTCTTTTTCTCGCCAGCCACATCTCAGCGCAGCAAGACATTTTGTCTTACCATTTAAAGTTTATCACCCTTTTTTTGCCTTGTCAAGGACTTTCTCGCTAGAAAGGAACTAATGGATCATTGAGCTCAGTTTAAAGATGGGTAAAAACATCGCAGCTACAATTCCACCTACCACTATGCCTAAAAACGCAATGATTATCGGCTCAATCAAAGAAGTCAAGCCGCTTACCGCGGCATCAACCTGCTCTTCATAAAAATCGGCAATTTTGCTGAGCATCTTCTCCAGCTCACCCGTTTGTTCACCCACGCCAATCATTCGGGTAACCATCGGGGGGAATACCCCGCTTCTAGTCAGGGGCTCAGCAATATTTTCACCTTCACCGATATTTGTGCGCACCTGGTTCACGGCCATCTCAATCACCTTATTTCCCGATGTCCTGGCAACAATCTCTAAAGAATTTAAAATCGGCACACCGCTTTTGACCAGGGTAGATAGCGTACTGGCAAAACGGGCAATAGCCACTTTACGCAGAAGCATACCGATAATCGGCAGGTGTAACATTGTCCTATCCAGAAACAGCCTTCCTTTTGCTGTGTGTATAGCTTGCCTAAGAATAAAACCAAACAAAAATAGGCCGCCTAAAAGGAAAGGAGCACTGCGTCGGGCAAAATTACTAAAGTTAATCAGCGCTTGTGTAATCATCGGCAGCTCTCCGCCTAAACTATCAAAGATTCCTTTAAATGTAGGTACCACGTTAAAAATCAAAAAAGACGTAATAATCACGGCCATGGAAACAACAAGGCCGGGATAAATCAAACTGGACTTTACCTTGCGCTGAAGGGCATTGGTCTTTTCTAAATAATCGGCTAACCTTTCCATAATATCATCGAGCATTCCGCTGGATTCTCCTGCCCGAACCATATTTACGAAAAGTGAAGAGAAGATCTCTGGATGGTGGCTCAAGGCCTCGGATAGGCTGCTTCCTGTCTCTATACTATCCCTTAACTTACTGACCACACCCCGAAAGTCGGGCTTTTGAATCTGCTCGGCCAGCACATCCAGGGCCTGAACAAGGGGGATACCACTATCTACCATTGTGGCTAATTGCCGGGAAAAAATCACTAAATCATCTAATTTTACCTTTACCCTGCCTGTTATTTTCAAAGACTTCTGCTTCGTCTCCTCTATCGAAATAATGATCAGCGCCCTTCTTCTTAATAAATCAACCAAGCTGGCTTTATCTTTGGCTTCCAGAGTAGCGCTAACGCTCTTGCCCTGTTGGTCTTTAGCCACATATTTGAAGTTAGGCATTCTTTTTCTCCGTTTTGATCACGAATAGCGTTTAGCGTTTAGTTAAAACCTTTTATTTTTCTATGCGCTAGACGCTACACGCTATACGCTATTCTTCCGTGGTCATCCGCAATATCTCTTCTAAGGTTGTTTCGCCTTTAATAAATTTCTCTAATCCATTTTCGCGCAATGTCTTCATTCCGCAAGACCTGGCATAATCTTTAATCTGGCTGCTCGAAGCGCCTTTAATAATCATTTCTCTTATAGTATCATCCATAGCGATGACTTCTAATGTACCCATGCGGCCATAATAGCCTGTCTGATTACAGTTGGGACATCCCTTTCCGTGATAAAATGTAGTGCCTTTTCCTGCTTTTACCTCCATTTTATCCAATAAAGACGGGGAGACATCATAAGCCTCTTTACAATTTGGGCAAATCTTGCGGCAAAGTCGTTGTGCAGCTATCAGAATTACTGAAGAGGCAATCAAGAATGGCTCCACTCCCATATCAATTAATCTGGTAATTGCCGAAGCCGCATCATTTGTATGCAATGTGCTTAAAACGAGTTCTCCTGTTAAAGCAGCCTTTATAGCGATATCCGCAGTTTCTCCATCGCGAATCTCTCCGACCATAATTACATCCGGGCTCTGTCTTAACACCGAACGCAAACCGCCGGCGAAGGTCAAGCCAATCTCGGGTTTTGTCTGTATCTGGGTAATCCGCTCAATCTGATATTCTACAGGGTCTTCTATGGTTACAATGTTCTTATCTGTAGTATTCAATTGATTAAGGATGGAGTAAAGAGTAGTCGATTTTCCACAGCCGGTGGGCCCGGTCAAGAGAATCATCCCGTACGGTTGGGCAATAGTTTCCTTGAATGCCGCAAGCGGCCCGGGCAGAAATCCCAAACGGTCCAACCCAATCGATAAATTGGATTTATCCAGGGCCCTTAAGACAACTTTACTGCCAAAGGACGTGGGTAGAACTGAAACTCGGAAATCTATCTCTTTTTCCGCGGCCTTAACCTTAAAGCGGCCGTCCTGAGGGATACGCCTTTGTGTAATATCCAAATTGGACATAATCTTTAGTCTGGTAATCAGGGCGTTTTGTATTTTTTTGGGCAAACTGAAAAATTCATGCAACACCCCATCTACGCGAAAGCGTATGCGCACTCTATCATTAAATGGCTCAAGATGTATATCACTGGCGCGATTCTTCAAGGCCTCACTGATAATTACATCCACCAATTTTACAACTGGAGCTTCTCTGCTCGCCTTAGTCAACTCCCCCGGATCGCTCACCTCGGCTTCTCTGGTTACTTCCATCTCCGCGCTCTTTTGGGCCTTCTCGACTATCTCGGTCATGCCCTGCCTCTTTGGCTGATAATACTTTTCAATAGCCTGGAGAATATCATCAGTGGTAGCAATTACTGTCTGGACCTCTAGTTTGGTCAAGACCTTAATGTCATCCAAGGCAAAGATATTTAAAGGGTCAGTCATAGCTACGCTAACTAGATTTTTAATCTTAGAGATAGGTATTACTAAATAATGACGGGCCACTCGTTCAGGAATCAACTTAACTATTTCGGGGTCTATTTTGTATTTAGAGAGGCTTATCGGAGGAATGCCCAATTGTTCTCCCAGGCAGACCATCAGATCCTTTTGCGAAATCATCTTTTGCTCAACCAAAATTTTACTTAACTGTCCACCTCTCTCTCTCTGAATCTCTAAGGCCCTATTTAAGTCCTTTTCGCTAATCAGTTTATTCTTCAAAAGTATCTTATTGAGTTTGCTCTTTAACGCAATTAGCTTTGGCATCTTTGCTCAACTCCTTAAGTTGTTTGTTCTGGTATAGGAAAATATATAGCATATACCACTGCGAAAATTGCACATTAAAGTTATTCCCGGAGGTAATTTTCTTGATCGGGTGCAGTAAGCCTGAGTATTTCTTCCAAAGAGGTTATACCTTTAATTACCTTGGCCAGGCCGCTTTTGCGCAAGGTCTGCATCCCTTCCTGGCGAGCAGTATTCTTTATCTTCACCTCAGGGGCTTTCTGCAGAATCAATTCTTTTATCTTGGGAGTTATCTTTAAGGCCTCCATAATGCCCATCCGTCCTTTATAACCGGTATTATTGCATTTTGGGCAACCTTTTGCTCGATAAAAAGTTTGTCCTTTACTTAGTTTCAATTCCAACTTCTCTTTTAAGGCTGTTGAAGGTGTATAGGGCTCTTTACAGACAGGACAGAGAACCCTGACTAGTCTCTGCGCCCCAACCATAAGAGTTGATGCGGTAATCAAGAAAGGTTCTACGCCCATATTGGCTAAGCGCACCAGAGAACCCGGTGCATCAGTAGTATGCAAGGTACTCAGCACTAAATGTCCTGTGAGTGCCGCCTTAATGGCAATATCCACCGTATCATAATCGCGAATCTCTCCCACCATAATTATATCAGGGTCCTGGCGTAAAATCGAACGCAAAGCCGCGGCAAAAGTTAAACCAATTTCCGGAAGAGCAGTAACCTGATTTATGCCGTCCAGTTGATATTCAATCGGGTCTTCTACAGTAATCAAATTCTTCTCTACTGAGTCT
>CAZEQA010000043.1:0-10492 GCA_964514265.1 uncultured Planctomycetia bacterium
GTTCTCAATTATTTCAGATTCTGCTAAATCAGAGATAGTACGCGAGATGGTGAGGACTTTGTGATAGGCACGAGCGCTTAAGCCTAAATCCAAAATAGCCATCTTCAGCAGGTCCTCTGCCTCTTTTGTTAAGATGCATAATTTCTCTGTCATCCGCGCATTCATATAGGCATTATAGGAATATCGGAATTTCCGGAATCTTTTCTCTTGGATTTTTCTGGCCTTATTGACCCTTTTTCTTATTTCGCAAGAGGTTTCGGCCTTATTCTTTGTAGTCATCTGCTCGTACTTTAGACGAGGTACCTCTAAGTGAATGTCGATTCTGTCTAATAAAGGACCGGAAATCTTAGAGAGATATCTCTGTATTTGATTAGGCGTGCAATGGCATTGCTTGGAGTCATCAAGGAAGAAACCGCAAGGGCACGGGTTACATGAAGAAATAAGGACGAAGCGCGCCGGGTAGCTAACTGAAGCCGCTACTCTTGAGACGGTAATATGTCCTGCTTCTAAAGGCTGTCTTAGGGCTTCAAGCACATTGCGCTTAAACTCAGGCAGTTCATCCAGGAATAATACGCCATTATGGGCTAAGCTGATTTCCCCTGGTTTAGGATGAGTTCCTCCCCCAATTAAAGCAGTGTCACTAATAGAATGGTGCGGTGCACGAAAAGGCCTATTAGAGACAATGACTTTTCCGTCTGAAATAAGACCGGCTACGCTGTGGACCTTACTTGTTTCCAGGGCCTCTTGATGGGTCATTTGTGGTAAGATGCCGGGCAGGCACTTAGCTAGCATTGTTTTTCCTGCTCCGGGTGAGCCGATAAGTAAAACATTGTGTCCGCCAGCAGCTGCCACTTCTAAGCCTCGTTTGATATGAAGTTGCCCCCTAACATCGGAAAAATCTAATTCGTAGTTACCGTCATTTTGCCAGATACTTCTTACATTTACTTTTGTAGGCGTAATCTCAATCTCTTTGTTTAAATAACTTACTGCTTGTTCAAGATTTTCCAAGGCTAAAACATCTATATCATTAACTACTGCGGCCTCTTTGGCATTTTCAAAAGGCAAAAGCAGTTGTCTGAAATATGAGTTTCGTAAAGCCATAGCCCTGGGTAAAATACCCGTAATTGGTCTTAAACTTCCGTCCAGAGATAATTCTCCGCAAAATACCCTTCCATTTAAGGCTTCCTGGTTAATTTGTCCGGAAGCAGCCAGTATTCCTAAGGCAATGGGTAAGTCAAAGCAAGGTCCTTCCTTTTTAATATCAGCAGGTGCCAAATTTACAGTAATCTTACTATTTGGAAAATCCAGTTTACAGTTTTTAATCGCCGCCTTGACCCGGTTAATACTTTCGCGCACAGCCGGATCAGGTAAACCGACAATAGAAAATCCAGGCAAGCCCCCTGAGACATAGACTTCCACAGTAACCCTAATCGCTTCAATTCCCAATACTGTACTTGAAATAACCTTAGCCAGCATTTCTATCACCTCCATCGTTAAATTCAAGCCCTAATTGAGCCTTGATTTTGTTTCGAGATATTTTTCTAGGCTTCATACCCTTTAATTCCCAATTTATCACCGTATTTTCCGTAACTCCTACGGCTTTGGCTAATTCCTTTATAAGTATGCCTTTATCCATCCTTGCTTTTCTTAACCTCTCTCCAAAAGTCTTAGGTTGGGAAGGATAAGCAGGGTTAGAATCAAGCATATCCAGCTCAAATTCAAGCACATAGAGACTTAAATTGGTTGCTGTTCTGTTCTGCATGCTCACGGGTTGGACGCCGAAATAAGAACAAAACGCGCCGGGTAACTAACAGTGGACGCCACTCTTGAGACAGTAATATATCCTGCTTCTAAGGGTTGCCTCAAGGCCTCAAGCGCATTGCGTTTAAATTCAGGAAGTTCATCTAAGAATAATACACCATTATGGGCTAAACTTATCTCTCCTGGTTTAGGATGTGTCCCTCCTCCAATTAAAGCAGTATCGCTGATGGAATGGTGCGGCGCACGAAAGGGTCTGTTAGAGACAACGACTTTTCCATTAGAGATAAGGCCAGCTACACTGTGGATTTTACTTGTTTCCAAAGCCTCTTGATGAGTCATCTGCGGCAAGATGCTGGGCATACATTTAGCTAACATTGTTTTTCCTGCTCCGGGTGAGCCGATTAATAGGACATTATGCCCGCCTGCTGCCGCTACTTCTAAGCCCCTTTTGACATGGTATTGTCCTTTAACATCGGCAAAGTCAAATTCATAGTTACCATTATTTTGCCAAATGCTCCTTGTATTGACTTTTGTGGGGACAATTTCAATTTCATTATTGAGACAACTTACTGCTTGAGCAAGGTTTTCTAAGGCTAAAACCTCTATATCTTTGACCACTGCTGCCTCTTTGGCGTTTTCAAAAGGTAAAAGCAATTGTTTGAAATATGAATTTCGCAGAGCCATAGCCCTGGGCAAAATACCTGTAATTGGCCTCAAGGTTCCATCCAAAGAGAGTTCTCCACAGAATACTTCCCCATTTAAGGCCTCTTGGCTTATTTGCCCGGAAGCAGCTAATATCCCTAAGGCAATGGGTAGGTCAAAACAAGGTCCCTCCTTTTTGATATCAGCAGGAGCCAGATTTACCGTAATCTTATTGTTTGGAAAATTAAGTTTACAGTTTTTAATCGCTGCTTTGACTCTATTGATGCTTTCGCGCACAGCCGGATCAGGTAAGCCTACAATAGAAAATCCCGGCAAGCCTCCTGATACATAAACTTCCACAGTAACCTTGATTGCTTCAATTCCCAACACTGTACTGGAAATAACTTTGGCGAGCATTTTGCACCTCCTTCAATGAGCGCATAACTTACGGAGCATGTAGCGCGACGTAAGTTATATGCGCAAGGTCCTTCACTTCGTCCTACACTTTGTGCAGGATTTCGATAGACGATACTGAGCAAAGCGCAGTATCTTGTTCAGGATTGCCCATCGAGTTCTGAACGAAGTGAAGGGCGAATTGAATCCTTGGCCCGAAAGTGTCAAGGATCTTTCTAAATGATACCTTTAATTAAATTAATCCTGGGTTTCTCCTCCAGGAGGATTGAAACTGCGTCAAACCTGAATTCTTCTTGGGGATTGGCGTGCCTTTTAATGTAATATTGGGCCGAGCGCCACAAGTGTTTTATCTTATACTTGTTAATTGAGTCCTGCGGTGGCCCAAAGTTAGAGGAACTTCTTGTTTTTACTTCAATGAATACTGTAACCTTTCCTTGACGGGCAATAATATCAATTTCTCCGAAACGACAGGAAAAGTTTCTGTTGATAATTTTGTAACCATTTTGCCGCAAAAATCCTAGAGCAAGCCTTTCCCCTTTTTCTCCCAATCTCTGTTTATATCTGCTCATTTTAGTCACTCTCTTTTCTATATGTTTTAGGTAAAAGCTTTGCCTTCATTCAGGGCTTCGTGCCGGCTTTAAAAATACCGTCACGAAGCCCTGATCCAGGCTTATTGAATGGTCTTGTGCATAATTATTGTTGTTGATATGTCTCGAGGACTGTTTCATCAAGTTGTTGTTTAATTTCCTCGCATAAAGGAAATACGGTTTGGTACCATTGACCGTCTTTACCCTGCTCGCGCGGCATACCGACAAATAATCCCTTTTTGCCATCGACAATACGTAAGCCCTTGATTAAAAAGAGCCCGGCAATAGCCACATCAGCAAAAGCCCGAAGCTTACTATCGCCATCCAGCTTGTGCAGCCGTTTAACTTCAATGCTTAGGTCTAACATCTTCTTCACCCCCTTTCAATGAGGCCATAGCTTAGGGAGTAAATCGACCTAAGTTATATGGCCGAATTGAACCCCACACCCAGTTCCCGCAAAATATACCCCAGTATCTGGGTGTGGGGTAAGTTCGGACTTACAATTTAGCTTGCTTTTTTGGAGCTTCGCTAAATTGTGCCCTCACTTATATAGACACAGTGGGAGTGAAAATTCTTGCATATTATTTCAAGAAAATTGCCTTCCTGCCTGCCGGCAGGCAGGCGGCAATAACCTTAATCCTAAAAGGATAGACCTTCCTATTCTTATTAAGGAAGGGTCTAATGTGCAATTTTCGCAGTGGTATATGCTATGCACTTTCCTATACCATAAAAAATTTTATTAGTTGTGCCAAAAAGGAAAGGAAACATTCGGAAGGTGTTGCAGATAGGAAGGTTAAGGAGTTATCTTCTCTGTCTTGTTTTATCCTGGAAGTCCTGGATTATTCTTTGCGCGGTGCCTTTGTCTTTTTTGCGCCAGGCCTCATAAATCATAATTAAGGTGCGAGTACTGCCGGTGTCAAAAATCCATTTTATGCTGAAGACAACTGCTAAAATGAGAAACTGTAGAAAATACCGGGTAAAGACAAAAGAAAGAATAAAGGATATAAAAGCAAAGACCTGCCATTTATATTTAAAGATTGTTTTCGTAGATCTTTTCTGCACAATATTCTTTGCGCGTATAATCATCTCGGCAGTTGGTTGATCTTGTTTTCTTTCTTTTGCTCTTTGAGCCAATTCTAATAACGATAAGCAGTGAGGACAATTAGCAATATGCTCAAGAAACAAACTCTCTTTTTGTTTACTTAAGCGTTTTTCTAGATAATCGCTTAATTCTAATTCAGAGGGGCAATCTAACGAAGGCGAAACAGCTAAGTCAGACATTTCTTTCTCTAAATATTCCTTAAAAAGTTTGTCAACCTCTCTTTTATTCTCCATTTTTACTTCTCACTTGTTAATGAACACATCACTTAGTAAACACAAGTGCAAGACCCTTCACTTCGTCCTACACTTTGTGCAGGACTTCGATAGACGATACTGAGCAAAGCGCAGTATCTTGTTCAGGATCGTCCATCGAGTTCTGAACGAAGCGAAGGGCGAATTAAATCCTTGACATCTTCAATGTCAAGGATAAGTTCGGACTTACAATTTAGCTTGCTTTTTTGGAGCTTCGCTAAATTGTGCCCTCACTTATATAGACACAGTGGGAGTGAAAATTCTTGCAAAGAATTTTTAAAAATTCTCCCACCCCTGTCTTTTTAATTCTGCTCCTAATTTTTCCTTAGTCCTTTTTATAATGCTAGAAACAGTATTTGCTGGCATTTTTAATATCTTACCAATATCCAGGTGGGTTTTATCATAAAAGTAATTCAGTTTAAGGATAATGCGTTCACGTACCGGCAGACAGGAGAAAATCCGTTCTAAAATGCTATGTAGTTTTTGCTGATCGATAACTTCGCCTGCGCTGCAATCAGAAGAATGTACCTTTTCTAAGGAAAATTCTTTTCTAAAGGTGCCTTCTCTTTTATTCCTACAGTAGTTGACTGCACAATTTGCCGCGACCATTACCAGCCATCCAGAGACGTTTTCCCTATTTCTTATTTGTTGCAATTTTTCTTTCTCCCACAATAAAATAAAGACATTTTGGAAGATGTCTTCGATGTCTTGCTGAGTATGACGAAAATTTGCCCGTCTTAACCTTTCTTTTATTGCCCACAAAATGAGTTGAGAAAAACGTTCAACAAACTTATCCCAAGCAACCTTATCGCCATAAATACAACGCGCTACCAGAGATTGATCGTCTAAATCTTGCAAGCTTTCTTCCTTTAATCAGGGACAATTTCTGTCTTTAATCATTTTTTGACTGCTTTATAGATACCATAGCCCGCAGCTCCTAAACTCAGCAGGGTACCAAGATTAGCGCAGCCGGTTAAAATGAAAGCTAAAATTAAAAGGTAGGCAATAAATCTTTTCATATTTCTCCTTTATTTAGCCGTTATTGAATTAATACTTCTTTAACCTGGCTATCTTTGCCTTTGTAGCCTTGATCTGCTGGTTTAATTTATCTATCTGGCTAAAAAGCGAAGCAAGCTTTGCCGATTCAATGTGCCTTTTCTTGGAATGCATCTCATGGGCCCTTTTGCCTGCCAGCCTGAAGATATTTTCTTTCTTCAAGTTGATGCTGACGATGTCTAGCTGAAGCTTGCCAACTTTAGAAGCCCGCACAACCTCTTTTTCCCCTTTTTGCGCTAGGTTCATCGTTTTTTGGCCAAGTTCTTTAAGATTTTCTTTTGCCTGTTGCCAAATTTTTGCTGCCTCTTCAGAGATATCTACTTTTTTCTTCACCGTCTACACCTCCCGCCTTTAATTTTAAATTTATTCTTCAATGTTAATAGCCTCTACAGGACAATCCTCTTTGACCTTTCGGCAACAGTCTTGCGATGTATCCGGCACAGGGTTGGCTGTTACCTTTGCTTTATCTTCTTCCATTGCGAAAACCTCCGGGCAGCCCTCAGCGCATAATCCACAACCTACGCATAATTCTGTATCCACTTGAGCCTTCATCGCTTTCCTCCTTTCTGCTTTGATAGTCTTTCTTTTCGCCTACGCATAAAAATTTTACCCCTTTCTTTCTCCTGCAATAAAACATAATTTATGTAATTAGATAGGTCTTTCTCGCCGGTTTTTAAGAAAGAACGAAAAAAGATTCCTATCCCGTATTGCTTTGTTGGCTCTAAAGAATGGGTGGGTTGGCATCTGAAAGCAATTCCCGAACAGTTGGTTTGCTTACCTTTGTCAAGTTTTACCAGGCCACCCTTAGGAATATTTATGCCAATATCTAATGGCGTGCCTATGGGTATTTCTTTATTGCTTTCGATATACGTCCCTAACACACTAATATTTTTAGTCCTGGCCAATATCTTTTCTTTACCATATTCTACTGTTATAAGAAGGGTAACATCGACTCTTTTACGCCTTCTTCTTTCTCTTGCGCTGGCCATTGTCTTCTTTAGTTAACTGTTGGCAAGACACTTTTTATCTTTTCCTTGATAGTTTCGACGGTATTTTTGAGTAAATCTTGAGGGATTATCCCCAGTAAATTATCTAATAAAACCCTAAATCCCCCTTTTGTCGATACGGAATCAACCACATAACCCAAATCACTGACACCTTTAAATACAAAAGGCCCTTTTGTCTTAAAGATAATTACAGATGGCTGTCCTATCCCAGCCTTATAATCCATAAAAGATACCTTCTTTAACGAAAGCTCTAATCTGTCGATGAGAAATTTGGGATGCGCCTGTTTGCCTCTTTTAGCTTTTTTCTGCACAACAGAAGGCCTCTTGGGTTTTGCAGGTGTTATTGCGCTGGATGGCTTCTTTTTAAAAGAAGCGACATTAGACCTTCCCTCTTTACTTCTAATGATATTGACTTCACTGATGTCCGCTTTTACCTGGCGCAGATGCAGCCTTCCTCTTATCAGGGAATCTAATAAGTCGTATTTAATGAGTATCTCTTCGGCTTTACCCAAAACCTTATTTTTAAATCCAGGGGGATTAAGTAGCGTTATCCCCCCTATATAGAAACTGTTATCTAGGAGATTCAGCCTTAATTTTTCGATGGACAGCTCTGCACCGGTAGCTTTGAATGTAGCCTCACAAATTAAAAACCGACAGAACGTATGGCGGAAAAAAGCTATAATTAATATAAATATCAACAGCAAAAGTAAAAGAAACTTTACATACCTTTTAAGCATTATGGCTTTTGCTCCTTTTGATTACTCTGGAAAAACTTGTATGCTGGTATTTGCGTGTGC
This sequence comes from uncultured Planctomycetia bacterium, assembly GCA_964514265.1. Lineage (GTDB taxonomy): Bacteria > Omnitrophota > Gorgyraeia > JAFGHF01 > JAFGHF01 > CAZEQA01. Next base: position 7,618 of record CAZEQA010000043.1, read on the forward strand.
TTAATGAGTGGATTACTTGAGCGAATCCTTTCCCAGAGAGTCGGGCCTTTGTACACGCAGATTCCCCGTTGCGAATGCAGAATGAAATTAATTAAATACTCAATCTCGTAGCAGTCCTTTTGGCTTTGTAGCTGCCCGATTGCCTGTCTTACATTAAGGCCGGATTTATAAAGCAATTTAAAGGCCATCTTTATTTGACTACGACTCCGATTGGAGAAATTTGCCCGTCGCAAGCCTACGGAATTCACCGCCCAAATAGTAGAGTCCCCCTTAACCAGCATATAAGGCGGCACATCTTTGGCTACTCGAGCCAGCCCCCCAACCATAGAGAATTTTCCTATACGACAAAATTGATGTACTGTTACGTTACCCGAAATAAAGGCATAATCTTCGATATCGACATGCCCGGCTATAAGGGTGCCGTTACAAATTGTTATCTGGCTGCCAATATTACAGTCATGGGCTATATGGGAGAAAGCCATGAAAAAATTATCGTCACCGATGAGTGTTGTACCTCCATCTTGACTTGAACGATGCACTGTAGCATATTCTCTAAAGATATTTCTTCGGCCAATATCTAGACGTCCCGCATCAGTTACCTTTTGACGCATCTGGGGTAGGTGTCCCAAGACCGCCCCCATATGGATCTGGCAATCGTCGCCAATCGAGGTATGTTTTAAGATATGGGCATGGGAATAGACTTTTACTCTTCGGCCAATCTTGACATCGTCTTCAATCAAGGCATAGGGCCCAATCTCTATATCTTCACTTAAGATGGCTTCCTTACCGACAATTGCTGTGGGGTGGATATTCATTTAAACGCCTTTATCTTCCTGGTGAGGCACTTTCAATCCAATTTTATGGGCGATATCATAGAACTCTTGGCGGGATATATTGCCTAAACTCTTATGCCTTTTATCTAATTCTTTATTAAAGTTAGTACAGCTTTCTTGCATATATTGGTGGGTTTGTTTGGAACCCCCAAATATATAAAAATTTTTTCCCCGCGTAATCCGCTTATGTTCGTCTTTAGCGTCGAAACCTAAACCTAAAAGAATACTTCTGTTTTTCATTTTCTTTCCTTACCCGGCTTTATCTTATCATAGAGAAAGTCAATTTTCAAGCCTAACCTTACGCGGGTCAGCGACTCTTTGAAAAAGAACAAGGCCCGAGAACATAAATATAAATACTGAGGCTATCGCTAATCTGTACTTAAAAAGGCCCAGATGCGCAAAGGCCCAGGTAGTAATTATTCCCCAAACTATCGGCCCTAATATAGAGGAGAATCTCCCGGCCAAACCAAACAAGCCAAACATCTGGCCAATCTTTTCTTTAGGACTGAGTTCAACTAACATTGTGCGCGCAGAGACCCACGTTCCACCCAGAGAGATCCCCGCTAAGGGACCGACTATCCAGAACATCCAGCGCGATGTAGCTATCCCCGTTAAAAATAAGGCCAGGCACCAAAGTTTGAGAACCAGGTTTAAGGTGTCTTTTGAACCCCAGCGATCAGTAAGATGGCCAAAGGCATAAGAACCAATCATGGCAAAGATGGTTGAGACCGACATAAAATAGATAATTTCCGTATCGCCAAAATTCATTACCCTTTTGGCATAGACACCCATAAAGACAATAATGGTGTTGACCGCATTTAAACACAAGAAAGCAGAAATTAAAAATCTGACCAGAGATGGGTTTTGGCGAATATGAGAGAGGGTTTCGAGCAATCTTGAGAATATCGGCTTTATCTTCAACTCAATTCTGGGAATACGCGGATGAGGTAAATCTTTGATGAAAACAAAAGCAGGCAGGGCAAAAAGAAGAAACAGCGCTGCAGAGGGAATGAAAGTAGCCTGTCTTCCCCCGGCCTCGAAAAGCGGCTTAACCAGAAGCAGTCCAAGAATTGCACCTAAATAACCCAGGCTCACACCCAAACCCGATGTCCTGCCTAAAGTTTGAGGCGTGCTCACCTGCGGAAGAAGAGAGTTATAAACTACGCCGGCTAATTGATAGCAGAAGTTGGCTAGGCAGAAGAAAAATAAAGCCAAGGAAATACTTTTTGACAATCCGAGCATTGCGGTAAAGAAAACGCATCCCAGGGTAAAACCTATTAAAAAAGGAACTCTTCTTTTCAGTCTATCAGAGATTTCGCCCAGCAGCGGCATTACCAGCGCCGCAAAAAATATAGAACTGCCCAGGGCAAAGCTATAATAGACCTCCTTACACTCTTTATCGTATGTGAGCCAGAGCACAAAATAGAAAGAGACTATATTCATAGAAAAAATTGTATTGGCAAGGTCGTACAATGCCCAAGAAAATCTGGCTAATTTGGGGTTAGATTTCATTTTGGTAGGTTTAAAGCAAAAAGGAGAGTATTAAAGTTTATATACTACATCATTATGACGAACACGCGATTTTACCAAAAGGCCAATCTCTTGCCCCGGTTTTGCCTTATCTATAGGGACATTATTAATCTGCATTGAGGTAACCTTTTGTTTAAAATCGGTAGTCTCACCCTTAATCTGGAGAGTGTCTCCAAGAGCAAGCGTGCCATCAGTAACTAAGACTACCCCGGCTTTAACATGGGGAAAATAATGAGTAACTTTGCCTACTTGCTGCAGGGTTATCTCTTTGGGCTTGGAAATTCTCTTTACCTTTTTAACAGTAGGTCTTTTTCTTTTTGCCTTGGCAGGTGATTTCCTGACCTTAGGTTTTATTATCTTTGGCTTTGTTATTTTCCGCTTAATAGCTTTTTTGGCCTTCTTTTTTCTTTTCACCTTTACCACCTTGACCTTTTTATTAAAAAGAACGAGGAACATATATATAGACCCTCTCTATATTTCATTTCGTTTAATTAATTAACTGTAATATTCTA
>CAZEQA010000044.1:0-10442 GCA_964514265.1 uncultured Planctomycetia bacterium
TAATGACCGAAGCCCTTGTTACCGAGATACCTGAGAAAGAAAAGTCTGCCCCACCCATGCCTGGTGGTATGCCTGGTGGCGGAATGGGAGGAATGTATTAAAATAAATTCGAAATTCGAATTTCGAATTTCGAAAATTGCCAAAAGGTCTCTTGCGGTTTGAACTGCAAGAGGCCTTTTTTTGTTTGACTTTTTGCCTGTATTCTTGTAAGATTATATACTAAAATGGAGGTAAAAGATGGGGTTATTTATAGGGAAAGAAAGAAAGGCCAGGCGTTGTTATGGATTTGATGAAATTTCCTTAGTTCCGGGTTCTGTGACCATAAATCCCAATGAAGTGGATACTAATTGGGAGATTGCCGGTCACAAGTTTCGCGTACCCATATTGGCCGCGGCTATGGATGGAGTAGTTGATGTAAAGTTCGCTATTAAAATGGGAAAACTGGGTGGGATAGCCGTCTTGAACTTAGAGGGGGTACAGACAAGGTATAAAAACCCCAATGAGGTCTTGGATAAAATTGCTAAGGCAAAACCGGAGAAGGCCACTAAACTTGTGCAGGATATTTATCTTGAACCGATAAAAGAAAGACTTATTTCTACTAGGATAGAAGAGATTAAAAAGGCAGGGGTTCCAGCAGTAGTCAGTGTCATACCGCAAAAAGCAAAAAAGATTGCGCCTATTGTCCAAGAAGCGGGTTGTGACATATTTGTAGTGCAGTCTACAGTATGTAGCGTAAAACACCTCTCCAGTGAATACAAGGCCTTAGATCTGTACAGGTTTTGCAAGAACACTAAGATGCCTGTAATTATAGGTAATTGCGTCACCTCCGAGATGACCCAAGAGTTGATGAAGACAGGGGCGAGCGCCATATTGATCGGTATTGGGCCGGGAGCTGCCTGTACTACAAGAGGAGTTTTAGGTATTGGCGTACCCCAAGTTACTGCTACTTGTGATGCAGCATGCGCAAGAGACAAATATTACCAAAAGACCAAAAAGTATATCCCTATTATTACCGATGGTGGTATGCGCACGGGTGGAGATATTTGTAAGGCTATAGCTTGTGGTGCAGATGCAGTGATGGTCGGCTCGGCTTTTGCAAGGGCTCACGAGGCGCCAGGTAGGGGCTATCACTGGGGAATGGCTACACCGCATTTCAATCTTCCGCGCGGAACGAGGATAAAAGTAGGAATAACTGGTACTCTGGAAGATATACTCTTTGGCCCAGCAAGAGTTGATGATGGTTCCCAAAACTTAATGGGGGCTCTTTCGACTTCTATGGGTAGCGTGGGGGCTAAAAATATCAAACAAATGCATCGCACCGAAGTTATTATTGCCCCTTCTATACAAACCGAAGGTAAAATCTTTCAAGTTGTCCAACGGGTGGGCATGGGAAAATAGGAGAAACTATTGACAGAGCAAGGTTTTTTTTGTATGATAAAAGCATGATTCAAGTTTACACTGGTAGCGGCAAGGGTAAGACTACGGCAGCCTTAGGCCTTGCCTTTAGGGCCTTAGGGCACGGAAAGCGGGTCTTTTTGATTCAATTTATAAAAAGTGGCAAAAACTCTGGTGAGATAAAGGCTGCCCAACGTTTTAAAAAACTTGAAATATTACAGGTTGGCAGGAAAGGATGGCTGAGGAAAGGCCTTGTAACCTTAAGGGACAAACAATTAGCAGAAAAGGGGCTGCGCGCTGCCCAAAAGGCACTAAAGGACAAGAGATACGATTTGATAATTCTAGACGAGTTAAATGTTGCCATTGATTATAATTTGCTCCAGCTGCAACAAGTTAAGGAGGTTTTAAAGAATAGTCCTGAAAACGTAGAATTGGTTATTACCGGAAGAGATGCCCCTGCTGAAATCTTGGAAATTGCCGACCTCGTAAGCGAGATTAAAGAATTAAAGCATTATTACAAAAAAGGTATTACAGCTCGGGCAGGAATAGAGTATTAAGACTATGGAAACAATTGTACAACGAGACGATCAATATAAGATAGATTCTTATAATTTTGTCCTAGAGGCGGTAAGTTATACTGTAAGTAGGTTAGAGAAGCCTCGCCACCTTACAGGAAAGGAGCTTCTGAAAGGAATAAAGGAATATGCAAAAGAGCAATTTGGTCCGATGGCACGCACAGTATTTGAGCATTGGGGCATAAGCTCTACAGAGGACTTCGGACACATTGTCTTTAACTTAGTTGAGGCCAAACTGTTAGGAAAGACAAAGCAGGACTCTATGGAAGACTTTAAAAACGGTTATAATTTTAAAGAGGTTTTTGGATAGCCTTACTTTTTAAGATAAAGGAGGGGGATTAGAAAAATGAACAGAGGCGCTTTAAGGGTTATAGTGGCGTTTTTTGTGCTGGCAAATTTATGTGTATATAGCCGCTTAAGTCTATTGGCTCAAACTGAAGATAGCCAGTTTCCTTCCGGACGGATATTACACGTTGACCGAAAGAAGGGTTTTGTTATAATTGACTTGGGTAAAAGAGATGGGCTGAAAGAAGGTTGTTTCTTTGAGGTTTATCATCGGGATACCAAGGTTGCCGAAATTAAGACAATAAAGGTACGCAGCAGATTTTCCGCTGCCGATATAGAATATACTTATAAAAATAGATTAATCAAAGTCGGCGACGCACTGCGAGCGTCTAAAAAGACTGCCGTAGTTCTTAGACACAAGCAAATGGGATCCTTACATGAAGAGTTGGATAAACTTTTCAAGCAAGCTCAAGAATATTTTGAAGAGAGCAGATATGAACTGGCTGAAGAAAAGCTTGACGAAATTTTAGCCTTAGACCCGGAAAGCGGAAGAGCCTTGCAGATGCTAACTAAAGTGAGGCAGGCCTCTGTGCGTGAAGAAGTAAATAGCCTTTTCAGCTACGCTCAAGGACTTTTTGATGAAATGGAATATGAACTGGCTGAAGAAAAGCTTGACGAAATTTTAGCCTTAGACCCGGAAAATGAAGAGGCCTGGAAGATGCTGCGCAAAATAAAACAGTGCTTACAGGCAACCGCTGGCCTAAAACCGGAAACTATAGCTATTGATATCAATGCCCCTAAACAGATTGTACTTGCTACCGCCCTCGATGTGTTTAAAAAATATGGATACCTGATTACATTTTCTGACCCGGTAAAATTTAATTTGCAAGCTTCTAAAGATATAGAAGCTTCTTTTACTAAGAAAATGGCTAATGAATGGGGGCCATATACAAGAAATAAGGTTTACTATACTGTGGAAATAAAGGAGTTGCCGAAGTCCGAATACCTGATTGTCAATCGCCTGGTAATCTATTTAAAAGAAGCTTGCTATAAGGAGGGAAGGTCTTATTATTCTGAGATAAAGAAGGACTCCTCGAATTACCAAGAGGCCCGGGAGATAGCCTTTGCCATAAAAGAGGTAGCGGAAGAATTGTAGGGAAAGGCATATTTAAGATAGAAGGGAAGTTGTGAAAATGGGCAATCAAAAGACAGAGAGAAGAAGACATCCGCGTTTAAAAGGCGTCCTTCCGCTTAAGATTTTTAAAAGAGGTTTAGATGTTATTACCGAGACTAAAAATATAAGTTGCTCAGGAGTTTATTGCCGAGTGAATAAACCTATAGCGGTAATGTCCAAGATAGGCATTACCCTGCTTTTGCCAATCCAGAGTAACGATAGAGTGTTGACTAAAAAGATTAAATGTAGTGGAGTAGTAGTCAGGTCTGAACCTGTGATTGTCAAGGAAGCGTACACTGCCTGGCAAAATATTGCTATTTTCTTTACCGATTTGTCTAATAAAGATAAAAATAAGATTGCCCAGTACATAATTCAGCGTTTCAAACAGGAAATGTTGCACAATTGTCCTACCGCGCCTTAGGCTTCGTAGGACTATCCCCATTTACTCAAATTGTGTAATAACCTAAAAGAGGCGGCTAAAGGCCGCCCCTTAATATATGAGGGGAAGGGCAAGAGAGTGAAAATGCAAGAGAAAGAGATGGAATTGATTAGAATATTGATGAATGAGAGAAGGGGAGAGCAGATGGTAGTGTTAAAAGAAAAAGAAGGAAAACGTACTCTCCCGATAATAATTGGCATTCCTGAAGCCTCAGCCATTAAACTCAAGATTAGCGGCATCAATACTCCTCGTCCCATGACCCACGACCTGCTCAAGAACACCATCGAACAATTAGGAGCAAGTTTAGAAAGGGTAATTATAGATAGGCTTCAGGAAAATACATTTTATGCCAAATTAGTTTTGCAGGACGGCAAGAATAAAGAAATTGTTGTTGATGCTCGGCCGAGCGATAGTATCGCCGTAGCCTTAAGGGCAGGTTGTCCTATTTTTGCTTCAGAAGACCTCCTCAATCAAGTAGGGACGGTAGAAAGTTCCTAGAAAGGTACATATTGACTCAGGATAGGTACATTGCCAGGCACTTAGAAGGAGTTTATAAGAAACTTTATACGTACTTCGGCCCGCAGCACTGGTGGCCAGCAGATAGCAGTTTTGAAGTAATCATTGGGGCAATTCTTACGCAAAATACTGCCTGGACAAATGTAGAAAAAGCCATTAGCAACTTAAAGAAAAAGAGACTGCTTAATCCCCAAAGGCTATATAACGTAGATAGCAAAACTCTAGCAGGACTTATTAGACCGTGTGGATATTTTAATGTTAAGGCCGCCAGAATCAAGAGTTTCCTAGAAACTTTATTTGCTGACTTTAAGGGAGACTTATCATTAATGTTTTCCTTAAGGGCCAAGACTTTAAGGAAAACATTACTCAAGATTAAGGGCATTGGTCCTGAGACCGCAGATAGTATTCTATTATATGCAGCCAAAAAGCCCATTTTCGTAGTAGATGCCTACACCAGAAGATTTCTCTTGCGGCATAAATTAATTAAAAAGCAAAGCGACTATCAGCAAGTCCAGTCTTTATTTGAAGAAAATCTACCGCGCAGATTAAATTTGTTCAATGAATACCATGCTTTAATTGTGCGTTTGGCCAAAGAGTTCTGCCGCAAAAGTCCGCTCTGTAATATCTGCCCTCTAAAAAAGTGGAAATAACAATTCTAGGTTCAGGCACCGGGACACCATCTCTCACCAGGAATGCCACTGGTTTAATTATAAGAATAGAAAATGAAAACTTGCTTTTTGATACCGGTCCGGGAATAATTAGGAGGCTCCTGGAATTAGGTATTACTTATCACGACATCGATTATATTTTTTATACCCATTTTCATACTGACCACACATTGGATCTGGCAACTTTTCTCTTTGCGGCAAAATATGCCTTATCTTTACGCATTAAGAAACTAGATATAATCGGCCCCTGTGGTTTAGAGAGATTCTATCACAGCTTATTAAATCTTTATGGCGATGTGATTACGCCTTGTGCTTATGAGCTAATCCTCAGAGAAATAGGAGAGCAGACGCTTAAGCTCGGTGCATATAAAATAGATACACTACGAATGCGACATACTCCGGAAAGTATAGGTTATCGAGTAGAGTCAGGTGGCAAGGTAGTTGTTTACTCCGGCGACACGGATGTTTGCGAAAATGTAGTTAAACTTGGACAAGCTGCCGATATCTTGATTTTAGATTGTTCCTTTCCTGATGAAATGAAGGTAACCGGACACCTTGTTCCTCAAGAAGCCGGACGGATTGCTACAGCGTGCGGTTGCAAAAAACTTGTGCTTTCTCATCTCTATCCGGTTTGTAGGCAGGATGTTATAGCTAAGCAGGCAAAAGAGGCATTTAAAGGTGAAGTTGTTGTTGCCCATGACTTAATGGCACTGACTTTGTAGGGCAAAGATTTGTCTTGCAGAAAACTTTAAGGAGGAGTAAAATGCAGGAGATACGAAGATATGTGTGCCTAAGGATTCCTTTAGAAGTAAGTTATAATATTCGAGGAAGAGAGGATACCCACTGGAAGGCAATTACTAAAAATATTAGCGCAGGAGGCGCAAGATTTATTATAAACGAGGAATTGCCTAAAGATACTGTTTTAAACCTCGATATTAAAATCCCTATAAAACCCAAGCTCATTCCAGTTAAAGCTAAAGTTGTCTGGTCCAAAAAAGAAATTACACAAGGAAAGAATACTAAAGAATACTTACGATGTTGGATTTGAGTTTGTGGAGATTTCTGAAGAAAGCAAAAATGTATTTTTTCAATATTTGTGCGATCTTATGTACAAGCAATTAACGGAATTCAAATAATGGAAATAAGAGAAAAAATAGAAAGTGACTTTAAGAAAGCTTTAAAAGACAAAGAAAAAGTTGTTATTTCTACTTTAAGAATGGTTAAATCTGCTCTTCACAATAAAGAAATTGAAAAGAAGGGAGAAAAACTTCAAGATGCCGAAGTGATTAAAGTTATTGCTAAACAGGTGCAAGAACATCAAGATTCTATTGAACAGTTTACAAAAGGTAAAAGAGAAGACCTGGTAGAAAAAGAAAGCAGAGAATTGGAAATTTTAAAAAGATATCTACCTAAACAGCTCTCAGAGGAAGAGATTGTCAATGTAGTTAAAAAGATAATCGCAGAATGCGACGCCAAAAATAAATCAGATTTTGGCAAGGTAATGAAAGCTGTTATGGCTTCTTTAAGAGGAAGGGCCGACGGAAAGGCAGTTAGTCAAATTGTATCCGCACAACTAGAGTCTAAAGATAAATAATGGTTGCGATTCAAATAGGTATAATTATATTTCTAATCTTTGTCTTAGCTATAATCTGTCAGGATGAATATAGGAAAAGAAGACTGACCAGAAAGTCAGCAAGGCTAAGTAAATTTTGGAATAACACCGGCGAAAGAAGAAGAAACTTCCGCATCAATACCGAACTCGATGTTTTGTACGAGGTTGTCTCTAACGAGGTAATCCAAAAGCGAAATTCAATGAGTAGAAATATAAGCTTGGGAGGAATAAATTTGGCCTTAAATGAAAAACTTGTTCCAGATACTACCTTGAGGCTTGAATTTAATATACCCAAAAGACCTAAACCTATTTTCACCCAGGGAAAGATAGTCTGGGTAGAAGAAAGATTGGAAAAACTTAGGAGCCAAAAAGAAGAAAGATTTTTTACTACAGGAATTAAATTTACTCAAATGAAGCCAGAAGATGAGGCTGCTTTATACGCTTTTATCAAGCAAAATAGTAAAGAACAAAGTCAGGGTTAAAGGAGATTTGGATGGAATATTCAAAGTTTAAGATTCAAAGTTCAAAGGCGCCTTTACTCTTTACTCTCTACTTATTACTCTTTATTTTTCTAATTGGATGCGCAGAGATTGAACCTCCCGGCCCTGCCGAAATAATGCGTCAACCTTTAGGGGGGAGTCCTTTGCGCCTGGGGATGAGCAAGGAGAAGGTGAGGTCAATTTGGGGTGAACCAGATGTAGTTAAGGTGCTGGGGAACGATGCCCAAGGAATGATAAAAGAAGAATGGATTTATCGGGGTCGTTATCCCAATTTGCCTGTAAATGTGGATTTTCTTTCAGAGACCCAGCATCTCTTTTTTGATGGTAATAATCTAGTGCGGTTTTATCATCAGAAGTAACTACAAGAGCTCACTTATAGCAACCTGGATTACTTTAGCTTGCTAGCTCTTGACAAATCTAATTTTATAATGTATACTTAAACAAAGTTTTGTTTCGTTTGAATAAATGTGGATAAATTGGATATAACTTACTGCTATGCTTAAGGATAGAAGGATTTTTCAGCGCATTGAGGGTATTGTCAATGTACGCTATACCGTAAGGGGCCGGGACAAAGAAAAGATAGAAACTCTGCCGAGAAATATCGGAGGCGGTGGAGCAGATATCTGCTTAACCGAGAGACTCCAGCTCGGTACAATACTGGACTTAGAGATAACTCTCCCTGACAATCCCCAGAAAGCTATTTTGGGAATGGGGGAGGTCTTGTGGACTAAGGTCTTTGGCGTAATCAAAACCGACCAAAGCGTTAGTTTGTATGAAACCGGGATAAAATTTATTCATGTCGACCCCGTTGCCGTAGGTAGAGTTTATACCTACTCTCGCCAAATGAAGCAAAAAGAAACCGATAGGGGAGAGGCGATTCTCCCATAAGTAAGTCTAAGTAATTTCAGGCCCTGCGAGTAACTCCTGGTAACTTCCAACCTCTTGAGTAACTTCCAGTAAAATCAAACCCATCAAGTAAGTTCCAGTAAAATTGGGCCTTTCAAGTAACTACGAGTAAATCCGACCGAAAAAGTAAATTCCAGTAAAATAGGCTTTGCCGAGTAACTATAAGTAAAATCGGCAGGTGAAGTAAGATTGAGTAAACTTGAGCCCATTGAGTAAGTCTCGGTAAGTTTGGCCTTTTGGGTAAGAGCAAGTAAGTTACCTTGAATTGAGTAATATTAGGTAAGTGAGGCCAAAAAGGTAAAAGCAGGTAAGTTGTCCTTAAAAAGTAAATCCAGAGAAACAGAGTTAAATCTGTTCTTTAAAGTAAAGATAATTAACTTTAAAAAAGTTACCTTTCTATAGTAAGGAAGGTTAACTGGAAGTAAATAGGTCTCATGGGGTAACCTGAATTAAGCAAAAGTAAGGGGCTTATTTGAAGTAAATGTAAGTAAGACCAATTAAGGCTCATTTGAGCAGTAAATTTGGGTAAACACAGTTAATCTATTTACCTGGCTCAAACCCTGCTGGTTACTTTGCTAAGGATAATTTTTACCTTTTAAAGTGAACAGAAACAAATATAGATAGTTTTGCACAGCTTATTTATATTTATTCCTAACTGCTATTTTTACTTAATGTTATGACAATATGCCTAATATTGCGAAGTTAACATAATATATATTATACCACCAAGTGTCAGATATAGAAAAAAAGGCAAAATAAGGCCTCAGAGAGCGATTTTTGGGGTTTTTAAGGAAGATTCTATTAGTCAAATTGATAGGTTTATTCTTTGGAGATTTTTTGGTCCAACCACTCTTGGATCAGTCTTACTTTCTGCTCTTTGGGCTGAGCCTTTTTGCCTAACCAGCGATACACCGTATCTCTGGATACCCGGGCATATCTGGCTAAATCGGCCATATTGGCGTCAAACTGCCTGTGTAGCTGCCAGTAAGCGATTAACTCTTCTACTGTCTCATTCGTCTGCTCTTTGCCCATTTTCTGCCTTAATTTCAGCCCTTAAAGCAAAGGCCTATCTTTATATGTAGACAAGATAGGCCTGCTCTTCTTTATATTCTATTAATATAAAAGATTATATCTACTTTACTATTTTAATTATTCCCATTCCTCAAAGACATATTCCGGATGAACTATTGGTTCATAATCCGCGGGTGCGGGAATAGGAAAAGTTACGGTTTCATATACTCCAGCAGCTGTACGTAATGTACCTACAGCGATTCCTTTGACAAAACCCCAAGTCAATCCTAACAAAGGATTGTCATTTCTGCTGATCAGAATGACCTTTTTAGGGATTTCTACAAAGCCCGTGAGGCTATTTACTACGCCTCTTCCCAGTTTGTGCCACATATCAGCATAACAAGGGGTTATGATTAAATTGGAAATCATTATGACAGCTACTAAAACCAAAAGAAACTTACGCATCTTTACACCTCCTTTCCTTCAAGTATTTAGCTACCTGAAGTAATCCCTTCATATTGCATATTATTTCTTTTATAGCATACAGTTATTAATTTGTCAAGTAAAAAATTATTTAACTAACCAAATACCCGCTATAATAAGCAGGGTGCCAATTAATCTTACCAGAGTGACATTCTCTTTCAAGATGACTATACTTAAAAAGGCAGTGATTAATGGGTAACATGCAGCAATGGGGACTATTTTTGATGTTGCCCCAGCTTTTAATGCGCCAAAGTAGGTCCACATACCCAAAAGTCCCGCTATAATTCCGCTAGTTACAAATATAATTGCAGTTCTGGCATCAACACTGATAACCTCTTTTAGTTTACCCAGGCAGGCCAAGATTATTAACAGGACCGTACTTACCCCTAAGCTTCTTATGGTTAAGGCAATAAGGGGTGTGCTGCTACGCAGGCCCATTTTTTCTAATATCGGTGAACAGCCCCACAAAATAGCTGTCAGTAGTAAAAGGACGAAAACATTCATCTCCCTCCCCCATCTGAAATTTACATTATTCCTTTTCTTCTAAACGTTCTAATTGAGGGGCGGACAAAGTTGCTTGCGGCTGCTTAATCGGGGAAATAATAGGCTCTTTACTTTGCCCTTCCTCTAGTGTAAAAGTGAACTTGTGCTCATTGGTTATCTGCCAGGGGATAAGCAATTCAGAAACCAACGAAAACGGAAAATATTCGTAAAAAGGTCCTTTGAGTCTAAGCGTGGTGTTGAGATTAGCGTGTCCCTCCTTAACTAATTCCAGATAGTAACTGCCATAGTAGAGGAACTCGAAATCACAAGGCGTCTCGCCCACAAGTTTACGGCCGAAATAGACTCCTGCCCCTTGTGGCTGTGAGTTTATGCTT
>CAZEQA010000045.1:0-4071 GCA_964514265.1 uncultured Planctomycetia bacterium
TGCTTTGTGGGGAGTGAGGCCTGGCGGGCAAAAGAGGCCAGGGGTCCCCAGACAGAACATCCAGAATGGGGTCCCGAAGCCGAACGTGGGCCAATCTGGGAGGCAACCACAGCAGTTTCCGTACTTTTATCGGGCGCAGATATCTTAGTTATGCGCCACCCCAAAGCCGTCGAAATAACTAGGAAAACTATCGAAAAACTTATGAAGAGCTGATTTCGAAGTGATGTCTAGCGTATAGCATATAGCGTATAGAAAAACAAAAACGATTTTACTATACGCTAAACGCTAACCGCTATACGCTAATCGATGCAATGGGAGGTAAGATGTTAATAATCGGTGAGCGGATTAATGGGATGTTTAAAGATGTCGCTGGAGCCATAGCCGATAAAGACAAAGGTATTATTCAGAAGAAAGCTAAGAATCAGGTTGCCCAGGGTGCGGATGTGCTGGATGTAAATGTAGGTCCGGCGGTGGCTGATGCACTTTCGGCGATAAAATGGTTAGTGGAGACAATTCAGGAAGTAGTGGATGTGCCTTTGGCTCTGGATAGCACAAAGCCTGAAGTGATTGAAGAAGGGCTAAAGATAGCTAAGAAAAAAGCGATAATTAATTCTACTACCGCAAGCCAGGAAAAGTTGGATGTGCTTCTGCCGATGGCCAAGCAATATGGAGCAAGTTTGATTGGTTTAACTATGGGAAAATCCGGCATCCCCCGGGATAGACACCAGCGTAGTGAATTTGCGGCCCAGATAGTCTCTGCGTGTATGGAAGCAGGAATAAATACAGAAGACATCTACCTTGACCCGATAATTTTGCCGGTTAATATTGCCCAGCCGCAGGTAATGGAGGTATTAGAGTCGATTAGGGAATTCAGGCTTTTATCCGACCCGCCGCCGAAAACAGTGCTGGGCTTAAGCAACGTCTCTCAAGGAACAGAAAACAGAAGCCTGATTAACAGGACTTTTCTGGTTCTGGCCCAGGCGATGGGATTGGATGCGGCAATTGCCGATCCCCTGGATAAAGAACTGATGGATGCGATGATTACCGCCGAACTCCTTTTGAATAAACATATTTACTGTGCTTCTTATCTAGATGCCTACAGAAAGAAATAATTTTGCGGGTCCTGTCAAAGGTTCGCTTTCGGTGCTCGCAAAATTACAGCAGAAGCTTAATCATAAAGTAACCGTGCTTTCTTTTGCTGCGCTCCGAAAGCTAGAACCTTTGCCACCCGCAAAATTAACAATGAAAGTAGGATTGAAATGGTTATAACTAAGAGTATAAAATTAAGGACAAAAGGCGAGACGGATATAATCGATATTACTGATAAAGTAAACGATTATGTTGAGGCCTCCAAGGTTAAGGATGGAATAGTAACTGTGTTTGTCTCTGGCTCAACAGGAGGCGTAACTACTATCGAATACGAGCCAGGGTTGATTAAAGATACCCAGCAGGCCTTTGAGGTAATCGCTCCGCGAGGCGGAGAATATCACCACAACCTCAGGTGGCACGATGGCAACGGTTTCTCTCATGTGCGTGCAGCGATGTTAGGGCCTTCCTTAAGCGTTCCTTTTTCCAATAAGAGATTGCATCTGGGTACCTGGCAGCAGATTGTGTTTATCGACTTTGATAACCGGCCTCGTTCTCGGGAAATAGTCGTGCAGATTGTCGGAGAATAAAAATGAAACCGGTATTGCAACTTGCATTAGATTTTCTTAATTTACGTAGGGCCTTGAGGGTTGCTGAAGAGGGCTATGCTTCTGGTGTAGATTGGTTAGAAGCAGGCACACCATTAATAAAAAGCGAAGGCCTGGATGCAATAAGGGAACTTCGTAAAAGATTTCCCAAAGCAACCATTGTGGCAGATATGAAGATTATGGATGTGGGAAGAATTGAGACAGAGGCGGCTGCCAAAGCAGGGGCGGATGTAGTCTCGGTTCTAGCTTGTGCCTCAGATAGCACTATCCGGGAATGCGTAGAGGCAGGAAAAAATTACGGGGCGAGGATAGTCGCAGATTTGATAGAGATTGAAGAAAAGGATTTACAAAAGCGGGCCAAGGTTATGGAGAAGCTGGGCGTTGATTATATCGGCGTGCATTGTCCTATCGATGAGCAGATGCAGGGAGAAGACCCTTTCGCCAGGTTACACAAGGTGGCCAAGGTAGTAGATGTCCCTCTTGCCTGTGCCGGCGGGATAAATTCGGAAACTGCTGCCCGGGCACTCAAAGCCGGAGCGCAAATAGTAATCGTTGGCGGTGCTATTACCAAGGCCAAAGACCCTGGCGAAGCAACTCATAGAATAAAGAAGGCCATGACCACAGCAAAGGCAATTAAGACCAAACTTTTTAAAAGAGTCTCGATAGGTGAGGTATATAAAGTTTTAAAAGAGGTCTCCACCGCTAATCTAAGCGATGCTATGCATCGCAGCGGCGATTTAAAAGGAATTAATCCTATTTTTCCGGGGATAAATTTGGCTGGCCCGGCTTTTACTGTGCGTACCTATCCTGGCGACTGGGCCAAGACTGTGGAAGCGGTTGATCTGGCCCAACCCGGACAGGTGATCGTGATTGATGCCGGTGGTCTCGGGCCGGCAGTATGGGGAGAATTGGCTACCCACGGGGCCATCCAGCGCAAAATTGCTGGCGTAGTAATTGATGGAGCTGTTCGTGACACCTCAGAAATACGCAAATTACAGTTTCCCGTATTTTCCAGAATAGTTACGCCTTGTGCCGGTGAACCAAAAGGTTTTGGTGAGATAGAAATCCCCATTATCGTCGGGGGTGTAAGAGTTTATAGTGGCGACTGGATTGTGGGCGATGACGATGGTGTGGTATGTATCCCCAAAGATAAGGTAGCTGAGATTGCTAACCGGGCAATGGGTGTTTTAGAGCAGGAGAATAGGTTAAGAGCAGAAATCGATAAAGGTTCAACCCTGGCCAAAGTGATAGAATTGCTTAGATGGGAGAAAAAGTAGATGCCTAAGAGAAAAACGCGCAAAATCTTTATCTCCGCCACAGGTCAAAACGACGGCAAGACAGTAGTCAGCTTAGGATTAATTTTCGCTTTTAAAGAAAGGTTTGGCAAGATAGGTTTTATCAAGCCGGTAGGACAAAGGTATATTACTGTGCAAGGCGAAAAAATAGACGAAGATTCTGTGTTAATAGAGAAGGCCTGTGGAATAGAGTGTGCGATTAAAGATATGAGTCCGGTGGCTATTGAAAGGGGTTTTACCAAAAGATATATTTTAGAAGGCAATAAAGAAGAATTGGTGCAGAGGATTAAAACTTCTTTTAAGGCTGTGGCCAAAGATAAAGATTTTGTAGTAATTGAGGGAACGGGCCACGCCGGAGTCGGCTCTGTATTTGACCTTTCTAATGCCACTGTGGCTAAGATGTTAGGCTCGAAAGTAGTCATAGTTTCCAGTGGCGGTATCGGCAGACCCATTGATGAAATAATGCTAAATAAGACGCTATTTGAAAAAGAAGGGGTAAAAGTTGCCGGAGTAATCATTAATAAAGTCAAGCCAGAAAAATATGAGCAGATTAATCGGATAGTCCGGGCGGGCTTAAAAAAGAAAGGCCTGAAAGTCTTGGGAGTGATACCTTATCGGGAGTTACTGTCCGAACCTACTATCGGGCAGGTGTTGGAGGAATTAGATTTTGAACTTCTGATTTGCGATGGATGCATGGAGAGAATTGTAGGTAAGATTTTGGTAGGGGCAATGAGCCCACACGATGCCTTAAGATATTTCTCGGATAAAAGTTTGATTATCACTCCCGGCGATAGAGAAGATATGATTTTAGCAGTGGCAGGATATCAGATGGATAAGGCAGACGAAGGAGTGCAGATAGCCGGCGTTGTATTAAGTGGCGGTATTAAACCTCACCGGACTGTAATAGATTTAGCAAAAAGAGCAAATATCCCCCTTTTGCTGGCAAAGGGTGACACCTATAGCGTGGCCTCTAAAATTCATGATTTGACGATAAAAATAAGGCCCGAAGATTCAGGAAAGACCAGGATAATCAAAGACCTGGTTGAAAAATACGTAGATATTAAGGAACTCTTAGAGCAACT
>CAZEQA010000045.1:4081-10406 GCA_964514265.1 uncultured Planctomycetia bacterium
GAAAATGAAAATAATTTTACAGTCATTAACTTCTTTTGGCGCGGGTATATTGTCCTTTTTTTCACCGTGTGTGTTTCCTCTTATTCCCGCTTATGTCTGCTTTATCACAGGTTTATCGTCTGAAGAGTTGACTTCTGCTCAAGGAATCTCCTTCACAAAAAAAAGATTGATTTTAGGCGAGGCCCTTTTATTTATCCTGGGTTTTTCCTTTATTTTTGTTGTCCTGGGGGCCTCGGCTACATTCTTGGGCTCATATTTCACCAGGTTCCAAAAATGGATAAAGATAATTGGCGGAATAATCGTAATCCTTTTCGGCTTGCATATTAGCGGTGTGCTTAGGTTAAGGTTTTTAGAATATCAGAAAAAGATAGGCTTAAGAAGCAAACCTGCAACCTGGCTGGGTTCTTTTTTTATAGGAATGGCGTTTGGATTTGGCTGGACACCCTGTGTGGGCCCTATTCTGGGCGGCATTCTAATGCTTGCTGCCACCAGCAATACCCTGGCCAAAGGGATAATGCTTTTAAGTCTTTATTCTTTAGGACTGGCCCTGCCTTTTTTCTTAATCAGCATAGGCATAAAATGGACCCTGAATCTTTTTTCGAAGCTCAAGAGACATTTTAGGCTTATTTCGGTTCTCAGCGGGATACTGCTTATTATTATTGGAATGACGATTCTAATTCCTGCTGCCTGGGCAGACCCCGCAGGATGGGAATTCTTATTCGACCGGGCAAGGCAGGATGAACAGTCGAAAGAAGCGGCCCCCGATTTTGCCTTACCCACGCTTGACGGCGAAACCCTGCAACTCTCCGATTTTAAAGGAAAGATAATTATCCTCAATTTTTGGGCTATGTCTTGTCCGGCTTGCCGGCGTCTAATTCCGGATTTGGTTAAATTGTATGATAAATACAGAGATGACGGCTTGATAATAATCGGTGTAAATTTTGATACAGCCCGCATAGAAAGGATAAAAATATTTTCTGACGATATGAATATAAATTATCCTGTGATAAGAGGCGATTATGCGCTGGCGGAAAGTTACGGGGGAGTCAGGTATATTCCTACCGCTTTTATTATTGATAAAGAAATGAACATAGTAAAAAAATTTGTCGGCTATGCTTCACTTGAAACTTTTGAATCCCAGATTAAAGGGCTTTTGAACCGATAGGGGACATCCTCCTACGCCGAACTACTTTCGTGTTCGGCTTCGGAGGACAAGCTTTTCCCGAAGGGTTTTAGAAACGGTTTCCGATTGAGTTGAGAAACGGTCCGGTTTGATGAGGATAGCGAGTTATTATAGTAATAAGGATATTCGCATTGAAGAAAGGCCAAGGCCTAAAATTGGCCCGGGGGAGCTTTTAATTCGCGTAGAGGCCTGCGGCATCTGCGGCACGGATGTACTTGAGTGGTACCGACGCGACAGGACCCCTTTAGTTCTGGGCCATGAGGTTGCCGGCGAGATAGAAGAGGCAGGAGAAGGTCTTGCGCAATATAAAAAGGGCCAGAGGGTTTCTGCGTCTCACCATGTGCCCTGCGGCAGGTGTAGTTATTGTTTAAGGGGTCATGAGACTGTTTGCGAGACCTTACGCAAGACCCATTTTGACCCCGGGGGCTTTGCCGAATATCTGCGCCTTCCGGCCATCAATGTAGAATTAGGCGGGGTCTACCCCTTGCCGGACGATTTATCTTATGCAGAAGCGACTTTTATCGAACCCCTGGCCTGTGTTTTACGCGGCCAGAGATTAGCCCGGATGCAGGAGGGGATGAGCGTGTTAGTTATGGGCTGTGGCATCTCAGGAATATTGCATCTTCAGTTAGCTCAAATCCTAGGCGCTTCTTTTATTGCGGCCACAGATATAGTTGATTATCGCTTGGATTTTGCCAAACGATTTGGGGCGCAGGCAACAATAAACGCACAGAGTGAAAATGTGCCCCGACGTCTGCGTCAATTAAACCAGGGAAAAGGCGCAGATTTGGTAATTATTGCCAGCGGCGCAAAAGCGGCCAATATTGCCGCCTTACAATCAGTGCAACGCGGCGGATGTGTGCTTTTTTTTGCCGCCACAGATGAAGGTGAAACAATTCCGCTTTCCGTAAATGATATCTTCTGGCGTAATGAGATAACCCTTATTTCTTCCTATGCGGCTACTCCCAAAGAACATTTAGAGGCGCTCAAATTAATCGACGACCATAAAATACGGGTTAAGAAAATGATTACGCACAGCTATGGCCTGGACAGGATTCAGGAAGGATTTCAGCTTGTGGCCTGTGCTGGCAATTCTCTAAAGGTGATTATTCAACAGCAAAACTGAAATGAGTAGAAGAATAATATTTATTCTTTCTTTGGGGTTTGTCTGCTTAGCGGCATTTATCTGTTCTCCTGTAGCTTCTGAGAATCTAGAAGGGTCGCAGATTAAATATATCTTTATTTCCTCAAAAGAGCTCGCCCATACAAATGAGCTCTTGAGAAGGAATATCAGGACACCATTTCCGAATGCCGAAGAGACCTATCTTGAATACAACTCACCTGAGGCAAAAAGATATATAAAGGAACTCGATATTAAATTTGTCCCTTTTGTTATCTACGACGATTCCATAATTACTACTGATATGTTTCCTCATCTGATTCGCAATAAGATGATAGATGGGCTCAAAGGCTATTATATTATTCCCGACGAACAGTTGAAGAGGGGCGAAATTATGTTTTTAGAAAGAAAAAGGAAATCCGATGAGTTATATATATTTGCAATGGGATTTTGCCCTTATTCAAGAAATACAGAAGTAAAGCTGATTAATTTCATTCGACAGAATAAATTAGACATAAGACTTAATCTGAAGTATCTGGTTAATATTGATGAGAGCGAAATATCTTCCCTTTACGGCCCTAACGAGTTACAAGAAGATACCAGACAGATTATTATCCAGAAATACTATCCTGATAAATTTTTAGATTATCTTTTACTCGCCCAGAATAAAACTACAGAAGAGGCGTTAGAAGAATTAGGTCTGTCTTTAGAGAATGTAGATTCCAAGAAAGAAGAGGCGCTAAAAATCCTTAGAGAGCATTTTAGATTCTCTAAAAATTTGGGCATAACACACTCACCCACCTTTTTATGGGAAAATGTATATCTTATTCCTGATGCAGAAGGACTAAAACAGCATCGGCCTTTTAATAAGAAAGAAGCCCGGCTTACCAGTAAGGAGTTAACTGCCGGGCCTGTTTCGATAGAGTTTTTTTATTCCAAGGACTGCCGCAGTTGTCAAAAGATAAAGCGGGACCTTTTACCCAAGATAAAATCCAGGTATAAAGACAAGATAGAGATAACCTACCATAATATATCGGATATGGATGAATTTAAGCTTCAACTTTCTCTGGAAAAAAAATACGGTATATTGGGAGGAGCCATTCCGCAGGTCTTTTTGCCCACCGTAGCGCTTGAGGGCGCAGATATGATAAGAAAGAATTTAGCCGGCGCTATTGAGGAAATATTAGATAAACAAGCTCAAACGGCGACGCCAAAGAAGATTGCTGCTGAGGAAAATCCAATACTTGAAAAATTTTCTACTTATAGTCCGGCGGTAGTGACATTTGCCGGGTTGGTTGATGGTCTAAACCCTTGCGCCTTTGCCACTATAATATTTTTTGTTTCTTTTCTTACCCTGAATAGTTATCGCAAAAAGCAAATCACCTATATTGGAAGCGCATTTATTGCTGCTGTCTTTTTGACTTACCTTGCCTTGGGTTTTGGAATTTTTACGGCCTTTAAAAAATTGCAGATTTTTTCTTTCTTCTCTCAGTTGATTTATTATGTCATTGCCTCTCTGGCGTTGGGTCTGGGCATTTATAGCCTTTGTGATTACATAACATATAAAAGGACAGGGGGAACAAGAGGCTGCAGTCTTAAGCTGGTTAATCGCCTGCGCTCGATGGTCGATAATCGCCGGGGTTTAATTGTTCTTATCATTGCAGCCTTTGTTAACGGCTTTATTATTGCCCTTTTGGAATCTGCCTGTACCGGCCAGGTTTATTTTCCTACCATAGCCTTTGTAGTGAAGATTTCGAAATTACGTATGCATGCCTTTTTGTATCTGGTATTATATAACATAGCCTTCATCTTGCCTTTGGTAATTATATTTCTTTTAGCTTATAAAGGGGTGACCTCAGAAAAAGTTGCCTCATTTACAAATAGACACTTAGGAAGGATAAAAATGGCAACTACTTTGCTTTTTTTCGGTTTGGCAATTTTTCTTTTTCTTTTTTGATAACTAAGGTAAAATAAGGAGGTAAAAACATGGATTGGGGAATGAAGAGTCGGATGGCAAAATTGATTAAACCCGAAACAGGGCGAGCAGTCTGGCTGGCTATGGACCACGGATATTTTCTGGGGCCGGTAAAGAGGTTAGAGAGGCCCGGAGAGACTGTTAAGCCACTTCTTCCTTATGCCGATGCAATAATGCTCACCAGAGGCGTGCTACGCAATTGCATTGATGCCCAAAATTCTCCACCGATTATTCTACGCGTTTCTGGCGGCAACAGTATTATCGGAGAAGATTTATCTAAAGAGGCAATTATTACTTCCATCAAAGAGGCTGTTCGACTGAATGTATCCGCTGTGGCTCTTTCTATCTATGTAGGAGCCAAATACGAGCACCAGACCCTATTAAGTTTGGCCAATCTTGTTAATGAGGCCCAGGACTACGGAATGCCGGTATTAGCAGTTACTGCTGTAGGTAAGGAGTTGGGCAAACGCGATGCCCGTTATCTTTCTTTGGCCTGCCGTATTGCCGCAGAGCTGGGCGCGCAGGTGATTAAGACCTATTATTGCGATAACTTTGAGAAGGTAGCGGAATACTCTCCTGTCCCTTTGGTTATCGCCGGTGGGCCTAAATTAAAAACAGAACTGGACGCCCTGCAACTTGCATACGATGCTGTGCAAAGGGGCGCTGTCGGCGTAGATATGGGCAGAAATATCTGGCAGTCAGATAATTCTGTGGCGATGATTCAGGCTATTCGTCAGATTGTCCACGAGAATGCCTCTGTTGAACAAGCTAAACAGTTATTGAACAGCATCAAGAAATAAGACTGCATAATCCTTGGTGAATATGATATAATAAAATTGAGGGAGGGGGAAGAAATTTATGATACCATTATCTTTACCTTTAATAGTGGCAATAGTAATGGCGGCTTTGGTTATAGCAATTATATTTTTACTTTTTCGGCAGTTAGGTGAACAGGAGAAAGATTCGGAGAAATATAGATTAGATACAGGGAGTTTAAGCGACGAAATTGTCCGCAAGGACGAGGAGATTAAAAACTCCATTGCCGAAAAGGATAAATTTCAAGAAGATAAACGTAGCCTTGAGGAACAAATTGGAACAATAAAGAAAGACACAGAGGCCCAATTAGAACAGCAAAAAAGGCAAACTATGGAGCAGGTAGTCAAATATAGAAAGTCAGAGAAAGACGTACATCTCAGGCAAGAGGAAATACTTACGCTTAAGCAAAAAAATAAAAAGCTGGAAGAAGAAAAAGAGGCCCTTAAAAAAGAGCTTGAACAACAAAAGCAGGAGAAAGAAAGAGTAGAGGAAGAGCTAAAATCAAGAGAGTCAGAGATTCAGAGCCTCAAAGAGTCGGTGGGAAAGCCAAAAGAGGAGCCCAAACCCGAAGAACCAAAAGAAGAACCAAAAGAAGAAGCAAAACCTGAAGAAGCAAAACCCGAGGAACCAATGCCCGAAGAACCAAAAGAGGAGCCCAAACCCGAAGAACCAAAAGAAGAAGCAAAACCTGAAGAAGCAAAACCCGAGGAACCAGAAGAAGAAAAGTCACCTTTTGAGCAATTTCTAAAACCTACGATTAGTGAAGAAGAGGGAGAGAGCTCGCCGGAAGAAGAGCATAAACCAGAAAAACCCAAAGAACCAAAGCAATAATTGCATAAAGCCGAAGAATTAGACTTGATTGATGCTGCAGGCGGCAGAGCAATTTTTTTGTCCGCTTGAGCGCAAAAAAGAAGATGGAAAAGCCAGAGGCAGCAGCAAGGAGCCCTGTAATTACTACATATCCCCAGAGCCTTACCTCTTTTGCTAAAATCAAAAGCATTATACCTATAACCAAATGTAGAACCCCTGCCAGATAAAGACGGCTGCCGATGGATAAAAAATCAATAATCTTACGCAAACACCGCGGCCTGACCAATATTATTAACCAAAGTGCTATTGCCAAGAAACCTGCAACAAGGACGAACCAGATCATTTTATCTTCACCTCTTAATGAGCGCGCAACTTATGGAGCGTAAGTGAACATAAGTCGCTGTGCGAGATTCTTCGTTTC
>CAZEQA010000046.1:0-10362 GCA_964514265.1 uncultured Planctomycetia bacterium
TTGCCCTAATCCTTGTATGTAGCAAAGGGCAAAGTGAAGGATCTCGCAGTGGTATCTGATATTTTAATACTTTCCTAATACCATAAAAATTTATCGATCCCCGGGGTGAGTTTATGGCAGAAGATATTAAAAATTTAATAGAAAAGATTCAACAGGAGGGCATAAAGGCAGCGGAAGAGAAGGCAAAGGAAATAGAGGCCCAAGCCCAGCATCGGGCCGAGGCGCTTATCCAAAAGGCTCAGAAAGAGGCGCAAGGCCTTATCGCAGAGGCCAAGGATAAAGTGGCCAGAATGGAGAAAAGCGCAAGGGCCTTACTTGAACAGACAGGAAGAGACCTGCTCCTGGCCTTAAGGGAAGAGATCAACGCTATGCTTAATAGACTTGTTGTCTCGCACCTTCGCCGGGCGCTCACCCCCCGCGAACTAATCAATATTATAACCACACTTATCAAGAATTCCAACGCAGAAGAGAAAGACATCATAGTCTCGCTTAGCAAAAATGACCTCAAGAACTTAGAAAATGGTTTCTTGGGAGAACTCCACGATGTAACCAAAAAAGGCATAACTCTAAAGACCTCAAGCGACATCCACGGAGGTTTCCTCATCAGCTATGACAGCGACAAATCGCATTACGATTTTACAGATAAGGCCCTGGCGCAATATTTAGGCTTACGCCTGAAGCCGGAGTTGGCCGCAATGCTTAAGGAAGTCGCTTCTGGCGTCAAAAAAGGCGCAGAAAAGTAGTTGGCATGCCCAGGTATTATACCTATTTAATATCCAGTTTACCCATGCTTCATTTTGGCAGGAAGCCTCCTTTTTCTTTTGAGAGGTTTCTCCAGATATGCCGGCGGGTTATCCCCGAAAGCGATGTTAACATTCTTAAAGAAGCCTCTATAGCAGGCGAATATCTTTATGAAACCAACCGGCTTACTTCGAGAAAATCACCTTCGGCGATAACTATAAAAGGTGATTTTCGAAGTGGTATGGCATTTATACTTTCTTATACCATAAAAAAGTGGCGCGCTTTTGACACAGCCTTAAGGAATGAGCTGGTGAAGATACGAGCCGCGCGCAAACGGCTCGACCCGCTTAAGTATCTGCGCCAGGATGCATACGCAGACCCCTCTATTACCCGCATTGCCCTTAACGCCTATAGAAATCCCTCTATCCTTGAAGCCGAAAGGACGCTAGACCAGGAAAGATGGTGTGTGTTAGATAGACTGGCTGTGGGGCATTATTTCGATATAGATTTCCTCATAGTCTATGCCCACAAGTTATTGATTCTTGAGCGGTGGGAGAAAATACACAGCGCAGATAGTTTGGGCATCCTGGAAGAAGCGTTAAAGTAAAGAGGATTAAATGGCAGCAAAAAGGACAGGGCACATAACAAAGATTAGCGGTAATATGGTGACGGTCGAAGTAAACGGCTTCATCATTCAAAACGAGGTTGCTTATATTATTTATGGCCGGGAGCGCCTTAAGTCCGAAGTAATTCGCGTCAGAGGCAAAAACGCGGAGATGCAGGTTTATGAAAATACAGGCGGGCTGAAAGTCGGCGATAAGGCTGAATTCAGTAATGAACTTCTTTCTGTAGAACTCGGACCCGGGCTTCTGGGGCAGATATTCGACGGGCTGCAGAATCCTCTTCCCGTTCTTGCGGAAAAATACGGATTCTTTTTGCAACGAGGCATTTATCTTAAAGCGCTTCCCGATGAGGCGCAGTGGGAATTTACTCCCAGCGCAAAAGAGGGAGATCGGCTGTGCGCCGGAGAAAAATTAGGTTTTGTTCCCGAAAAGATATTTAAGCACTATATTATGGTTCCGTTTAATCTTCGGGGAAGCCTTGAGGTGAAGAGCATTGCCAAAAAGGGAAAATACAATTTAAAACAGGCGATTGCCCGCTTAAAGGACGAAGACGGTAATGTTCATGAAGCGTTCTTGCAGCAGATCTGGCCGGTGAAGATGCCTATCCAGGCATATGCGGAAAAACTAAAACCGGCAAAGCCCCTGGTTACCAAGATGCGCCTGATAGATTCTCTGTTTCCCGTTGTCTGCGGCGGGACATATTGCATACCAGGGCCGTTTGGAGCGGGCAAGACTGTTTTGCAGCAGTTGACCAGCCGGCACGCGGAAGCGGATATAGTGATTATTGCCGCCTGCGGAGAACGCGCAGGCGAAGTTGTAGAGACACTGAGGACATTTCCGAAAATAAAAGACCCCAGAACAGGCAGGCCCTTAAGCGACCGCACCGTAATTATCTGTAATACCAGTTCCATGCCGGTTGCTGCAAGAGAATCAAGCGTATATACCGCAGTGACCATTGCGGAATATTACCGCCAGATGGGATTAAATGTTTTATTACTGGCCGATTCTACCTCAAGATGGGCGCAGGCAATGAGAGAGATGTCCGGCCGGCTTGAGGAGATTCCCGGGGAGGAGGCCTTTCCCGCGTATCTTGAATCGCGCATTGCCTCATTTTACGAAAGGGCAGGCATCGTAAGGTTGCATGACGGCACCTTTGGTTCAGTCACTATCGGCGGAGCGGTAAGCCCCGCCGGCGGAAATTTTGAAGAGCCCGTTACTCAGGCCACCTTGAAGGTTGTGGGTGCTTTTCAGGGGCTTTCGCGCGAGCGCTCGGATGCCCGAAAATATCCCGCCATCGATCCCTTAATAAGTTGGAGCAAATACAAGGGCTTCATCGATGAACAGCAGTCCCGCCTGGGCCGCGAGATTCTACACAAAAGCCACGATGTTGCCCAGATGATGAAAGTTGTCGGCGAGGAAGGCACATCCCTTAAAGATTTTATAGTTTATCTTAAGGGCGAATTCTTTGATTTCGTATATCTGCAGCAAGATGCCTTTGACCCGGTTGATGAGGCTACAACAGAAGAGAGGCAGAAGTATATATTTAACTTTATTCACAATAATATTCTCCGGGCGGAATTTATTTTTCAAGATAAGGAAAAGGCCTTCCGTTTCTTCCAACGCTTAAGGCAGCAGTTTCGCGGATGGAACTCTGCGCGTTGGATGAGCGGGGAATTTAAAAAAATCGAGAAAGAAATTTCTTCTATTTTAAATGACAGACAGATCCCTCGCCCTTTGAGCTCGGGATAAATTCGCACTTATAACTTACGTTCACTTTGTTCCGTAAGTTATGTGCTCATTTATAAGAAGGAAGAAAAAGGTGCATAAGGTTTATACAAATATTATTCAAATCGCCGGAGATGTGATTACGGTTGAGGCAGCAGGCATAGGATATATGGATATAGCGCAGGTTTCGACGCAGCGAGGGACGTCTCTGGCTCAGGTAATCCGCCTGGACGGCAGGAGGGTTTCCTTGCAGGTCTTTGCCGGAAGCCGCGGCATATCTACCGGAGATAAAGTGCGCTTTTTGGGCCACCCCATGCGCATATCCCGGGGAGATAATTTGCTCGGCCGCATTTTTAACGGAAGCGGCATGCCTCTGGATAGAGGGCCTGTCCTTTCGGAAAACATGGGCGAGATAGGCGGGCCGCCGGTCAACCCGGCGAAAAGAATAATTCCCAATAAAATGGTGCGCACCGGGATACCGATGATCGATGTGTTTAATTCCTTAGTCGAATCGCAAAAGCTTCCGATATTTTCGATAGCCGGGGAACCTTATAACGAGCTTCTGGCCCGGATTGCCATTCAGGCCGAGGTGGATATTATTATTTTAGGAGGAATGGGCTTAAAGCACGACGACTATCTCTTTTTCCGGGATACCCTTGAGGAGCACGGCGCATTATCCCGTTCAATCTTTTTTATGCACACAGCGGCCGATCCGACGGTAGAATGTCTGCTTGTGCCTGATAT
This sequence comes from uncultured Planctomycetia bacterium, assembly GCA_964514265.1. Taxonomy (GTDB): domain Bacteria; phylum Omnitrophota; class Gorgyraeia; order JAFGHF01; family JAFGHF01; genus CAZEQA01. The sequence continues at coordinate 3,834 of CAZEQA010000046.1, forward strand.
AAGCCTAGCCGTTGCCGAACATTTTGCCCTGGAAGGCAAGCGAGTTCTCGCTCTTCTTACAGATATGACTAACTTTTGCGACGCCTTGAAAGAGATAGCTATTACCATGGAACAGGTTCCTTCAAACCGTGGATATCCGGGGGACCTCTACAGCCAGCTGGCAGCGCGGTATGAAAAGGCAGTTGATTTTGACACCGCCGGCTCAATAACTATTCTGGCTGCCACGACCATGCCCGGCGACGATATTACCCATCCGGTGCCGGATAACACCGGTTACATCACCGAAGGACAGTTTTACCTTAAAGGAGGCGTGATAGAACCCTTTGGGTCGCTTAGCCGTCTCAAGCAACAGGTAAACGGCAAAACCCGCGACGACCACAGAACGATAATGGATACCATGATTCAACTATTTGCCAACTACCGTGAGTCGGTGGAGAAGCAGTCGATGGGATTTCAAATGAGCTCGTGGGATAAAAAGCTTTTGCGCTATGGCGGGCTTTTCGAGAAGAAGATGATGTCTCTGGAAGTTAACATCCCCCTGGAGAAGGCGCTGGATTTGAGTTGGGAGATAATGGCCGAATGTTTCGCTCCCGAAGAGACAGGAATAAAGCCCTCAATGATAGAAAAACACTGGCCTGGGAGATAATGCCTGCACCCGTATACCGTCGTCCATAAAGGAAAAAGCGCCTGACCCCTTTTTATGCAAAAAATTAAGCTTACAAAAGGTGAATTAAAAAGGCAAAGAGACGCCTTAAGGCAATACGAGCGCTATCTTCCTACATTGCAGATTAAGAAGCAACAATTGCAGATGGAGATCTTGCGCCGGGTGACTATTCGCGAGGAGAAAAGGCGCGATGAAGCAGAGAAAATAGCGGCTGCAGAAGCCTGGGCCGGCCTTCTTGCCGACCCGGGAATAGATATTCGCCCGTGGATTGCGCCTGTGGTGGAGGTAGTCACAGGCTTAAGGAACATTGCCGGCGTGGATTTACCGCTTTTTGACCGCGTAGAGTTTAATCCCGCCGAATACGATTTGTTTATTGCCCCTTTATGGATTGATGCAGCAATTGAGGCCCTAAGAATTCTTGTTTCCATCCGCAAAGAGATCGAGGTGTTAGAAAAAGGAATAGAGATTTTACGGCAGGAGTTGCGGATTACAACTCAGCGCGTGAATCTTTTTGAGAAAGTTAAAATCCCTCAAAGCCAGGAGGCCATCCGTAGGATTAAAATCTATATCGGAGACCAAACCGCTAATGCCGTAGGGCGCAGCAAGATAGCCAAGAGAAAAATCGAAGAGCTTGTCGTACAAGGAGCGCCGGGATGATTGTTCCTATGAAAAAGGTTGTAATCCTTGTGCAGTCTAAAGATTCAAGCCACGCAATCGAGACGCTGCGTTCGCTGGGGGTGGTGCATGTCCAGCACAGGCAAGCGCCCAAAGGAAAGGATATTAGCGCCCTCGAAGACGATATCGCCCTTATTGAGGCAGCCGTAAAGGTTTTGTCGGCGGATGAGTGTTCAGAGAAAGGCAAGGCTAAAGAAGATAAAGGTCTTGGCGATTGGAAATTTACCGCCCGACATATTCTTGATCTGTGGAATAGATTTAATCAACTTAAAGATTACGCCTTTACCACTAAAAATAGAATAGGCCTGTGGGAGGCCTGGGGAGATTTTGACCCCGAAGTCATCCAATCTATGAGGAACAAAAACGTCTACGTTAGGCTTTATCAGATTCCCCTTAAGGAGATTAAGAACCTCCCTCCGCAGGTTATAATGAAGAAGGTATCTACTGTTAGAGGTATGGCTAATTGCCTTGTTATATCGCGAGAAGAAATTGATATTCCGTTTAAGGAAGTTGCCTCACCGGAAATGGGGTTTAAAAGAATGCAGGCCAGGTTATCCGAAGACCTTCGGGTTATAGAAACAATCAAAGGCGATATCCAAAAACATATACGCTACCGCAAGGCTTTGCTGGATATTAAACGTTCACTTGAAGAAGAGCTGGAATTTCATCGGGCATTAAAAGGGATGGGCGAGGAGGTGGGTCTTAAGTATTTGACGGGATATATCCCTTGCGATGCGGCAGGGGCCCTTTCGGAAGCGGCTAAAAGGGAAAGTTGGGGGATAACAATTAATGACCCCTCTGGGGAAGATAGAGTCCCTACTTTAATTCGCAACCCCCGCTGGGTTTCTATTATCAGGCCGGTCTTTAAATTAATCGAGGTGATTCCCGGATATCGGGAACTTGATATTAGCCTCTGGTTTCTTATATTCTTTTCCATCTTTTTCGGAATGCTAATCGGCGATGCCGGCTACGGAATGGTTTTCTTTGCCCTCACGCTGCTTGCCCAGCGCAAATGGGGGAAGAGACTTAAAGAGAGGTCCGTTTTTATTCTTTTTTATATCTTAAGTTCCTGCACGATTATCTGGGGGATTCTTTCGGGAACCTTCTTTGGCCAGGAGTGGTTGCCTTATGCAGTAAAACCGCTAATTCCTGCTCTGCGCAGCAGCAAGAGCCTGCAAAGTTTCTGTTTTTTACTGGGCGCACTGCATTTAAGCATCGCGCACCTTTGGCGCGCCATTATAAAGTTGCCGTCCCGGATAGCCCTGGCTGAAATCGGATGGGTATCCATCTTGTGGGGCGCCTTTCTTCTTGCCAGGATGTTGGTCTTGGGGGATACCTTTCCTGCGTTCGGCAAATGGCTTTTCATTGCCGGGATAGTTTTCGTAATATTTTTTACAAGTGCAAACAGAAATCTTCTTCAGGGCATTGGCGCAGGCCTGGGAAATCTGCTCTTAAATCTTGTAAACAGCTTCACGGATGTGGTCTCTTATATTCGTCTGTTTGCAGTGGGCCTGGCCACCGTGGCTGTTGCCGATGCCTTCAATAAAATGGCGATGGATATAGGATACAGCAGCGTTATAACAGGGGCGGTGACATCTCTGGTTCTTGTATTGGGGCATATGTTGAATATTTTACTAGGGCCGATGTCTATTCTGGTGCACGGCGTAAGGCTCAATGTATTAGAGTTTTGCAGCCATCTTGATATTACCTGGAGCGGGTTTGCTTACAACCCGTTAAAAAGAAGCAAATAGCGTGTCTGTATTCCGTCGTCCGTATTCCGTAAACGGTATACGGAATACGGTTACAATGGAGGGTTTGCTATGGAGACAGGGATTTTAATGCAGTTTAAGGATTTGGGCGTAGGTGCTGTATTGGCATTTGCCGCTATGGGTTCGGCATTGGGTTCAGGCGCTGCGGGCATGGCAGCGGTGGGGGCATGGAAGAAGGCCTTTGCCCAGAACAAGGCAGCCTCATTTATACTTGTCGCATTTGTAGGCGCGCCTTTAACCCAGACGATTTACGGGATGATTGTAATGAATAAGATTGCCGAAGTTGCCGCCAAGGGGAGTTATATGTGGGCAATCGGCATATTGTGTGGCATAGCCATGGGCCTTTCGGCCCTGATGCAGGGGAAGGCAGGGGCAACAGCCGCCGATGCGATGGGCGAGACAAACAAGGGCTTCGGTAATTATATCGTTGTTTTGGGAATTATTGAAACCGTAGCACTTTTTGTGATGGCCTTTTCTATGGCGCTGTTGGACAAACTAGCGGCTATGTAACTAGCCGTAAACATTATGGCCGAGGCGAAAAGACCTTCGCCGGTAAAGCTCATCATCGGAACAATCTTTTCCAGCGAAGATATTTTAATTAAGGCAAAGATTATACTGCAAAAGAGATTTGGTCCGCTTGATTTTGAAAGCGTGATTATGCCTTTTAATTGTACTCAATATTACCAGAGCCAGATGGGGCCAAACCTCTTGCGGCAATTCCTCAGCTTTCAAAGATTGATTAATCCACAAAAGTTAGCCGTGATTAAATTATATACCAATCGCTTAGAAAAAGGCTTGAGTAGGCAAAACGGCAAATTTAGGCGTAAGATTAATTTAGACCCGGGATATCTTTGTTGTTCCAAGGTGGTTTTGGCTACCTGCAAGAATTATTCCCATCGGATTTATCTGGATAAAGGAATTTATGCTGAGGTAACTTTACATTTTCAAGACGGGACTTTTGCGCCCTGGCCCTGGACCTACCCGGACTATAAAACAAACGGCTATATCCAGAACTTTAATGCCATTAGAAAGATATACTTGAAGCAATTGCCAGGGGCGTGGCAATCTTAATATTTTCCTTTGACAGATTTTATTTTTTGTGCTATTTTAAGTTTTCCCTAGCTAAAACACCCTTTGAAAAGCTAACTTATTGACAAATCCGAACTTCTGTATTATAATATAGATATTAATAATATGGAGGTTCGTAAATGAAAGCAAAAGAAAGAAAACTAGCAAGAAGATTACGACAACAGGGCAGATCAGTAAGAGAAATTGCTAAAGAGGTAGAGTGCTCTAAAAGTTCAATTAGTAAATGGGTCAGGGATATCCCTTTAACAACAAGGCAGATTGAAAGGTTAAAGTCAAATCAGGATAGAGGGCGGGCAAAGGCGGCAAATCACCCAAATAGCCCAAAACATGTTTGGGCTAAGATACGAAACGACATTGCGGATTCTGCCGCGAAGGAAATTCCTCCAAAATATTCTCTGTATATCTTAAAGGTTATAGGAACTGTATTATATTGGGGTGGGGGTTACAAGTTAGGAATAAATATGGTCAATTTTAGTAATTCAGATCCTCATATGATTGGTCTAATGATGCAATTTTTTAAAAAAGTATGTAAGGTGTCTTCCCCGAAATTTCGTGGTGTTGTCCATATTCACCCCCATTTAGACAGAGAAAAGGCTAGAAGATTTTGGTCTAGAATGAGTGGCATCCCTCTTAAGCAATTTCATAAGACCCAACTTGCTCTTAGCAAAGCAAGTAAAGGCAAGAAAGATACATTGCCATTAGGCACATTTAGAATAGTCATATCTGACACACGTCTTCAATCTAGAATTAAAGGTTGGATTAGAGGAATAGAAAAGTGGGCAAATATTCGGGCGATTAGCTCAGTTGGTTAGAGCATCCGGCTTACATCCGGAAGGTTCACAGGTTCGAGCCCTGTATCGCCCACCATTCTACTTCGCCCTTTGTCTTCTTAACGATGGTAGGGCTTCGTAGGAATAGTAATTTTGGCAAATAGAAAAAAATAAGGCCAGGAGGCAGAATGTTTCTAACATATATAATTCTGGGATTAGTAGCAGGAATCGCCGGTGGTTTCTTGGGGATAGGTAGCGGAACCATAGTTGTTCCGGTATTAGTTTTTCTGTGCGGCTTTACCCAGCATCAAGCGCAGGGTACAACCTTGGCTATGATGGTACCTCCCGTAGCTTTATTGGCAGCTTTAAGGTATTACTATAGCGGCAACGTCAATATAAAGGTAGCTGCTATTCTCTGTGCGGGCTTTTTTATCGGAGGATTTCTCGGCGCTATCTTGGCCAATAGAGTTCCGGACTTGGCCTTAAAGAGAATATTTGGCGTATACCTTGCCTTAGTAGCGGCTAAACTAATATTAGGAAAATAAATAACCTGAAGGTATTTCGGCAGCTACAATGCTCATTACTCATGCGCATTGTTTAACGCTGCCTCAATACCAAATTTGTGTTACAAATTTGGGGACGTAGCGTAGCTTGGTTTATCGCGTCAGATTGTCGATCTGAAGATCGCGGGTTCAAATCCCGTCGTCCCCGCCAGTTATTTTGCCTGAACCTAAAGAAGAAAAGGAGGGATAGATAATGGAACCAGTGACCTTAACTATATTGAGGCTCATCCTGTTCATATTTGGTTCGCTGGGAATAGTCTTTCATTTGCTGGCTCTCATAAATCCCGAAGAGGGCAAGAGAATGGAGCAGAACTTAGCGACCGAATTTGGCACCAAGAAGAAACTTGTTTCCTGGCTTGAAACAGAGAGGATGGGATTGCACGAACGGTTAATGAGAAGCAAAGCTTACAACATCATCGCTATAATCTTTTTGCTTATTTTGTTCGTTCTTCTGGTTCAAATCTGAAAACTTATTGCCGGGATAGCTCAGGTAGTAGAGCGCGGGCCTGAAAAGCCCGGCGTCCCCAGTGCAAGTCTGGGTCCCGGCACCATTCTACTTCGCCCTTTGATTTCTTAACGGTGGTAGGGCTTCGTAGGAATAGGTTCTACGAAGCTGAAGGCGCAAGCACTTCAGCGAAGTAGACCCGGCACCATGTACCTTCGCCGATGTAGCTTGAGTTGTCCTGCGACCCTTCGGGTCGAAGGACTGCCTGAGTAAAGTAACGTGTTTTACGCCGATGTAGCTCAGTTGGTAGAGCAGCGCTTTCGTAAAGCGCGGGTCGGAGGTTCGATCCCTCTCATCGGCTTTTAGATTTTATAAGAGGGATCGACTTTTTCCTTTCTTTTGTCCAGCCAGATAATCCAACCACAACCAAAAAAGGGACATCCTCCTTCGCTAAAGTGCTTTTGCCTTTAGCTTTGGAGGACAAGCCTTTCCGAACAACTTGCTTGTCCTTCCGGATTTTCCGATGGTAGAAGGACTTGTCCTTGTGAGTTTTC
>CAZEQA010000047.1:0-5512 GCA_964514265.1 uncultured Planctomycetia bacterium
AAATTCGATGTGAAAAGGCAGAAGTAAAAAATTATAAATGCACCAGGTGATAATAGAAGAGAGTGTCATCACAAAGATAACCGCCAGGCCCATACTTAAGGCCGGGCCTGTCCTTTTGGAGACCCCGATAAACGGACATAGCCCCAGGAATTTAAAGAGGATAAAATTGTTGATGAAGATATTGCCGATGATGATGGAAAGAAACAAACTTAAATCCATTTGGAGTTTACCTTTCAATTTGTGAGGTGTTTTGCGAAGCAAAACACCTCACAAAGTCAAAGATTACTTCTTTTTAAAAATTAAATTTGACAAACCCAATAGCAATCCTAACACAAGCAGTGCGCCGGGGGCTAAAGCCAAGGTCAATACCGGCTGGTAGCCTCTAAACAATATATATCCGAACAACCTCCCGGAGCCAATGGATTCGCGGATTGCCGAAATCAAAACTAATCCCAGAGTAAAGCCTGCGCCCATACCCAGGGCATCAAATAAAGACCTGCCCACAGAATTTTTTGCGGCATAGGCCTCGGCCCGGCACATAATAATACAGTTGACCACAATCAAAGGCACAAAAATGCCCAGCTGTTTGCTTAACGCCGGAAGATAGGCAGCCATAATCAATTCGACAATAGTCACAAAGGTAGCGATAATCACAATAAATGAGGGGATCCTGATTTTATGCGGGATAGCTCTTCGGATGCTGGAGATAATCACATTTGAGCCCAGAAGCACAGAGGTTGCTGCCAGGCCCATCCCTAAGCCATTGATTACGGAAGTAGAAACAGCCAGCGTCGGACAAAGCCCTAAAGCCAGTCCGAAAATCGGATTCTCTCTGCGAATACCCTTACTAAACTCCTGAATAAGCTTTTTCATATATCAGCTTGAATTTTTGCGAGGTGTTTTGCGAAGCAAGCGAAGCAATAACACCGAGCAAAATTAAAGAGTGCCGAATCTTTTCGGCTGGGTATAGCGATCAATCAAAGGTGTGGCCGCGTTCATCAAAAGGATAGCATAGCAGACACCTTCGGGATAGCCGCCCCAGAGCCGAATTATAGAAGCAAACAGGCCACAGCCAAAACCGAAAATGAGCTTGCCTCTATTAGTCAAAGGAGAACTCACATAATCAGTGGCCATAAAGAAAGCGCCAAGAATCAATCCGCCGGATAAAATATGGAAAAGCCAGGGGCCGGAAAAATAGCCCTCTCCAGCAAAAGCCCAGGTAAATATTCCTAAAGTCAGAATAAAGGAAAAAGGAATATGCCAGCTGATTATACCAAGCAGTAATAAAAATAGGGCTCCGGCTAAAAGGGCAATAGTGCATACTTCACCAATACATCCCCCGCGATTGCCGAGCAATAAATCCCCATAGGAAACTCCTTCGAAGGCAGAGGCCAAAGGAGTTGCCCCCGTTACCCCCTCAAAGGACTGCCAGGGTAAAGCAAAGGTGGTCATCTGTGCTGGCCAAGCCGCCAGTAAAAAGGCCCTGCCCACAAGCGCGGGATTAAAGATATTTTGTCCCAAGCCGCCAAAGGCCTGCTTGCCAATGGCGATGGCAACGAATGAGCCACAGGCCACTAACCACAAAGGGACAGTCGGCGGCAGACAATAGGCCAAAAGAAGCCCAGTTAGCGCGGCGCTGCCATCAAAAATAGTAATTTTGGTCTTGCGTAATTTTTGAATTATCGCTTCTGTTAGCACTGCACAAACCACAGCAACCAAAATTATCCGAAAAGTTGCCAGGCCAAAAATAAATATTCCTGCTACACCTGCAGGCAGCAAAGACAAAGTCACTGCCCACATTATTCTGGCAGAACTTTCGGCAGAATAAATATGCGGCGAGACAGAGACAATAAGCTTATTGTTCATCTCTTAAAATCTCCTCTGCCTTTTCACGCACAGAATCAGTCAGAGCCTCGGAAGAAATCGTAGCTCCAGTAACAGCCTGAATATTCTTCTCTGTAGGAGTATTGACCACAATTAAGTCTCTAATCTTCTTCCCTTTAAACTGGGCACAAAACCACGGTTCGCCGGCTAACTCTCCAGCCTCCTGCTGCCCCGCAAAGAACTCTTTTATTGCTTGCCAAAAGGTCTTTAAGGCCTTGACCTCAGCAATGTTAGCTCCCAACCCGGGAGTTTCATTCTGCGCTAATATCCTTATAGCGGTAATTTTACCTTCCCTATTCATCCCGGCCATAGTCTCAATATCACTTGAGTAACCTTGGGCCTGGGCCCGAAATGTATAGCCTAATAGCATCTTCTTATCCGCAGATGAATAGGCCTTAAAATAAAGAGTCTGGCCGTCTTTGAGTTGTGGCTCAAAATATCCTGCTTCAGGGAAAACCTCCTTTAAAGCGAGCTTTTCCTCCCGTTCCTTTTGCTCAATAATCGTGGGCTGAGTCAAGAGATAAACGCCAGCGAGCAAAGAAGCAGTGATGAAGCAAATTATGGTTAAGGTTAATACATATTTTAAATTTTCCGACATAGTACAAAAAGGGGTCAGGCGCTTTCTCATAAGGCGCTTTTTCAAAAGGGGTCAGGCGCTTTTTTGTTTGGCTAATTTGACTAAGGCCACAACATCGCGATTACCCGGGCAGACATAGCTGCAGATACCGCATTCAATGCAATCGGAGACATTGTATTCGCGGGCTAAATCAAACTTTCCCTTCTCTATTGCCTGGGCAATTGCCGAAGGATTAAGTCTCATAGGACAGACCTGAATACACCGTCCACAGCGAATACAGGGCTGGGGCGGATGAACTTGGGTTTCTTTTTTACCGAAAACAACAACTCCTGATGTACCTTTAATTATCGGTACATCAAGTGTATATTGGGCCAGGCCCATCATTGGTCCGCCGAGAATAACCTTCGCCGGCTGTTCAGTTAAACCGCAAGTCTCAAGCACATCTCTTACTTTAGTGCCGAGTTTGACTTTAAAGTTGCCTGGGTTTTTAACAATCCTTCCGGCTACAGTAATTACTCTTTCATATAAGGGTTTGTTCTTATACACTGCCTCATAAATGGCAAAACAGGTAGCCACATTATTTACCACTACGCCCACATCAAAGGGAAGCCCTCCCGGGGGGACTTCCCGAGCCAATACTGTCTTAATTAATTGAATTTCGGCGCCTTGAGGATATTCTGACTTCAAAACCACTAATTTCCTCGATTCTCGATTCTCGATTCTCGATTCTCGCTCGAGCATCAATTTAAAAGACTCTATCGCTTCAGATCTATTATCTTCAATAGCAATATAGACCTGTTTTATTCCTAAGCAACGCACAATTAAGTCAATGCCCTTTAGAATTTCCTTAGTTTTCTCAATCATCAAACGGTAATCGGCCGTTAAGTAAGGCTCACACTCTGCTCCATTTAAAATAAAGGTATCTATAGGTTTTTCTTTTGGTGGTGTCAGCTTTACATGGGTAGGAAAAGCCGCTCCGCCTAAACCGACGATCCCGGAGTTGCAAATAATCTTGATAATTTCGTCTGCGGAAAGAGAGCTAATGCTTTCTCTATCTTTGATCGCGCTATCAAGGCTTCCCTGAGCATCGGACTCAATCACTATGGCCTTATATTGGCCTAAAAGAGGATGGGGCCTGGACTCAATGGCCTTTATTTCTCCGGAAACTGAGGAGTGAATAGGCGAGGATACATACTCTTTGGCCTCAGCAATTTTTGTGCCTACCTTTACTTTCTCCCCAACCACTACGTTGGGTTGAGAGGGAGCTCCAATATGTTGTAATAAGGGAAGAATTACTTCGGAAGGAGGTTTAATTTCTTTTATAGCAATCGCCTGCGTAACCTCTTTTAAATCCGCAGGCAAAAGCCTTTGTTTAAGCATAAGTTGTCCCTTCTAATTCCTCAATATAATCTCGGCAGGCCGCTTGGGCCTCGGCCCCCTCGCTACAAGCAGTAACTATCTGACGCAGCGCCCTTACCCGGCAATCGCCACAGGCAAAGATACCTTTGCGCAAAGTCTCATAATTTTGGCCGGTAACAATAAAACCCTCGGCATCCACCTTAATAAAACCCTTAAGGAAATCTGTATTAGGTTTAAAGCCCACGAAGACAAACACCCCCTCACAGGCAATTTCTCTTTTCTTTCCTACAGTCACATCTTCTATATTTACGCCGGTAACTTTTTCCCCTCCTAATATCTCCAGAACTATACTATTCCAAATAAAATCTATCTTAGGACTGGCCTGCAATCTATCTTGCAAGATTTTATCTGCACGGAGTCTATCCCGGCGATGGATAAGGGTAATCTTACGCACAAATTTGCTCAAATAAAGGGCCTCCTCGCAAGCAGCGTTGCCCCCGCCGACTACAACAACGCTGCGGTCACGAAATAAAGGGCCATCACAGATTGCGCAATAGGAAACGCCTTTTCCGGTAAGTATCTCTTCTCTGGGCACACCGAGTCTTTTGGGGTAAGCCCCGCAGGCTAAAATTATGGAACGGGTTGAATAAACTTTGTTTTCTGTCTTTACGGTATACCGGCTAAGTGTCTGGCTAGGTTGAATAAACATAATCTGTTTTGCCTCCTCCACAACTATCTCTAAACCCGCCTTGAGGACCTGGGTTTTCAATCTCTTGACAAGCTCCTCGCCTTTTATCCCTTCGGGAAAACCCGGGAAATTCTCTATCGTCTCAGTTAAAAGTATTTGCCCGCCGGCTGCCGCCTTTTCTAAAAGGAGGACCTTCATCCCCGCCCTGATGGCATAAAGTCCGGCGGTTAAACCTGCGCTACCCGCGCCAACAATAACAACATCATATTCGGCCATTCCGGACATCTCTGCCATCTCTACGCTCCTTTTTTATTCTTATTGGGCTTTAAAATAATCGCACCAAGTCCAACAACCGTAAGAACTACGCCTACAAACAGTAGAATCCAAAACCGTCCAACTTTATCCGCCAAAAAGGCGCTTATTAGCATAAACAAAAGGAAGGCAAGATGCGCCACTATCTCCAGCGACCCAAAGACTCTACCGCGTAAATTGGTGTCAATCACTTCGTGAATTAAGGTCTGGGAAGAGATAATGATGGGCGAGACAGTCAATCCCAGAATGAAGCTAAGGCCTGAAGCAAATAAGATTGAGGCAAATACTTTTAAAAAGACTGCAAATAAACTCAAGGTAATCCCGCTCACCGCCAGAGAAATAAATATTATCCTAATCTTAGGAATCTTTTCGCCAAATCGCCCATAAATAAGTGAGCCAGCAAGAAGCCCGATGCCCAAAAACATCGCTAACAGTCCTAAATCCTGGGTTATCGAACCTAAAGTCCTCTGCACAAAAACAATGATTACCACATAGACTGCCCCCAGTGCTGACCATAAAAGAAAAAACATCTGGGCGACAAAACGGGCATCTTTATCTCTGGCCAGATATTGCCAGCCTTCTTTAATATCAGCCAGCAGCGTCTTTTTCAAGAGCCTCTGGGCACCTAACGCTTTTGCGGCCGAGGCCTCTTTTTTATGGTATAGGAAAGTATAAAACACTTTCCTAACCAC
>CAZEQA010000047.1:5522-10330 GCA_964514265.1 uncultured Planctomycetia bacterium
TGGAATTTCATTCTAACCACTGAAACCTAGTCCTCCGCTTCGCGAAGAACTAGGACGATTCTGAAGAAGTGAAGAATCCCGCACATTAGAGTTATCGCTGGAAGCGATTTTCTTGAAATGAGAGGCTGCGCCTCTGGCAATCATCAGGATAAAAAGCCCCGAAACAAGGTAGGTGAAGCTATCAATGAGAAACCCTCCGCCAGAACCAACGCGTTCTACAATTAAGCCACCCAGGCCAAATCCCGCCACCGCCGCAATCATTCCGGTGGTAGAAGAAAGAGAGTTAGCCAACAGTAGATTCTTTTGAGAAACAAGCTCAGGGATAATGGCCATCTTCGCCGGAACAAAAAAGCGACTTACAGAAAACACAAGAAAAATAATCATATAGATAGGCCAAATGCTCTCAAGTTTAAGCAAGAAAAGGACAATCAAAGCTACAAGGGCTGCCCTTAAGAGGTCGCAGGATATCATTGTCCGGCGCCGGTCCCACCTATCTACATAGGAAGCCGCAAACGGCCCGACCAAAAAAACGGGAATAATCGTAAAAGATAGAACCTTGGCCAATTGAAAGGTTGAACCAGGCGCACGGGCATAAATTAAGGCAATCAGGGCCATCTGATTCAGGCGGTCGCCGAACTGAGAGACAATCTGGCCCGCCCAGAGAAAGAAAAAGTTCCTATTTTTTAAGACCTCTTTAAACTTAGCCAAGGGACTTACCCTTCTTCAAGACCAAACTTATCGCCCCTAAATCTCCTACTATGTCTTTTAATTTAGCCGGCACAATCTTACAACTGCGATAGGGCCTCACCCAGCTAAAACTGCGCACGGTTTGCACAAGCGGTTGAAAAAGAATCTTTCCGGCCTTAGATACCCCACCGCCAATGACAATCATCTCCGGATTAATTATCTGAATAACATTGGTTACGCTTAAGCCCAGATAGAAAGCGGCTTGGCGAAAGATTTGCCGCGCCAGCCTATCTCCTTTCAATGCCGCCTGGGCAACGATGCTGGCTGTGATATCTTTTCTCTTTCCGGCCAATTTTAAAATCAAAGAGTTTTTCCCCACCTCTTCTTGGGCAATTCTGGCAATAGCTGTGCCGCTGGCTAAGGCCTCAAGACAACCCCGTTTCCCGCAATTACATCTTGGGCCATCGGGTAAAACTACGGAATGGCCAATCTCTCCGGCATCGAAACTCACCCCATGATAAATCTCTCCGCCAATAATTAAGCCGCCACCGATGCCGGTGCTCACTGTATAATAAAAAAGATTCTTCACGTGTTTTCCTGCGCCAAAGGTCTTCTCGGCAAGCGCTGCGCTATTTGCATCATTATCCATAACTACCGGAAGGGCAAAGCTTCGGGAAAAGATTCTCCTTAAGCGGACATTGCGCCAGGTAGGCATATTGGGTGGATTAATCAGAAGACCGCTTTTTAAATCCAGAGGTCCGGCGCAAGATATACCAATGCCCTTGGTTTTTTTGAGGCCTTTATCAAACCTCTCAAGATATGCCCGAATTATACTCTTTGCTCTGCCCAGAGTAGTACGTACGTCTTTGGTAGGAAACACCTCGCGAATCAAGATTTTGCCCTGAGAGTTACCTAAAGATACGGAGGTCTTTGTCCCGCCTATATCTATACCTACAAAATAGGCTATCACCACCATCTCCCTCTTTTCTCGTAGGTCGCAATAAACTTCTCGACACTGCGGTCGAAAGTCTTCTCTACATCGTCGGGAAAAAGACAGGCAGGAAGCTGTCCTTCTTGCCAATGAGATTTCAGGCACTCGCAACACACACCCTTTTTAGCGCAAGGCTCGTAGCTACAGTTACATCCTTGTTTGTTTTGCTCTATTTTACATTCTGCCACATTTGTCCTCCTGTTATTTTGCTTGCTTTAAGACAATATCACCCAAGTTGCAACTCAAATGTTTAGCTACCACCGGACATTTGGCTTTAAAGAGAAAAAAGATAGGCCGTTTTTCATCTGCCAGGGCCTCAAAATTACCCTGCCCTTTACTGATAATAAATCTGGCATCTCGATAAATTTTACGAAATTTTTCCGAGCAAAGAGGTAAAACCACTCCGGGGGCATCGCATCCTGTGGAAATAACGCGGGCATATTTATCTATTCCGCAAGATTTCGCATCTTCAATCAGGCAATCGTTAATTATCGGCTTTGCCCTTACTGCATAAATAATTTCTTTACCTTTCAATTCTTCAATTAAAACCCTATCAAATACCACCTCTCCGGCATTATCGCCTAAATAAAGAATCCTCTTGGTTTCCTTTAGTGCGCGCCTGAAAGCCGGATAGGCAAATATAGTCTTACTTTCTCTGCTGATAATTCTGTTCTCTTCGGCAAATATCTTTTCAATCTCCTGGGCAATATTAAGAGAGCTTTTCACTCCGTAATCAATCACATTTCCGGCAATAGCCAACTCAACAGCAGTCAAAAGCCTGTCTTGAGAATTTTCTACTTTTCTTTTCAGGCGGGGATAAAGGGCCAGGGCAAATTTATTGCTCTTTTGCTTAATCTTTTTAAAGGGGTCCCTTTTTCTGGTTATCTTTTTAACCAGGGTATAGAGAATCCTGCCCATCTCAGGCGGAGATGATTCTAACTTAAACTTGAGGATTTCTTTGGCAAGCGCATTTAATATCTTCTTTTGTACAGCGGGTTTTGCCCCGGCAAGCCTGGCTGCATCCAAGGCCTGTTTAAAAAAGCAAGGGATACAATCTAAATAAGTCCTCATTCTAACCTTTTACCTCTTCTTAACATAGTATCTTTTGTGCTAACGGGGCGCACCTTTTTTCGCTTCGCATCATAAAGTGAAGTTACATTCATTTCTGAAAAGTGCTTCTTGATATCCAAAATGGATCGCCGGGAAAGTTGCCCAACCGGGCAGGGTCTTGAGGGTGTATTAATCTGGATTTCATCGGGCCGAATACCTTTAGCCAGTTTTGCTATATCTGTGGCTAATGCTTCATTTTCCCGCATAAACATTACCTGCAGCGCCAATTTTCCCTGATATTCTTTCCTAAATTGTTTAATACCTTTTAAGATAGCAAAAAACTTTATTCTTTTTGCCGGTCGATTTACTAATTTTAGATAATCTTGCGAAGCCGCATCTAATTTAACTGCTACTAAGTCTGCCAAAGAAAGCTCTTTTCTCACATCCTTTCTATTCATCAAAGATGCATTTGTTAACACTGCTATTGGCTCTTTGCGGAGCTTCTTAACTGCCTGAATAGCCTGGCCTAAATTTATAGCTAAGGTAGGCTCACCGCGTCCCGAGAAAGTAATATAATCTATGTGGATATTTGGCAGTGTCTTTATCTCCGCAATAACCTTTTCAGTAGAGACATACAATTTCCTTTTAGTTGTATAGGCCTTTGTTTTTCCCAGTTGACAATAGATGCAGTCAAATGAGCAAAGTTTTTCTTTGCCGGAAAGCAAGTCAATTCCTAAGGAACTGCCCAACCTCCAGGAAGACACCGGCCCATAGATATATTTAAACTGTTTTTTCTTCTTCATTTAATGAGCACATAACTTACGGAACAAAGTGACGTAAGTTATAAGTGCGAATTAATCCCCCGCCACTTTTTCCAATCCACCACTACGAAAAGTGGTGGGGGATAAGTTCAGCCACAGACTTATGTCTTGAACATGGTCAAAGGACATAAGTCTGGGCTTCACTTATTTTATGCCAAATTCTATTCTTTTGCAAACAAAAAGTTAGGGACGGTTTCCCGTCCCTTTAGAATTCCTCAAATCCCTGGAAAAAGTATTAAAATTTCCCTTCCATACCACAAGCGAACGTTCTTTCTGGGGCTGGACTAAATTTTTTTACTCCCCCGGATTTAAAGCCATAGGAGTTGTATCTTTCATTTAAGAGGTTATCGATTGCTAAAAACACCAACCACCATTTATGTGTATAACTAATTTTTAGATCTAACGTAGTGTAACTAGGAAGTTTATCCTCGTTGGCTGAATCTATATACGAACTGCCAACTCTGCTAATTATTAGGTTTGCTCCCCACCCAAAATCTGTCTCCCATTTTACTCCCAGGCTTCCTTTATGCATGGGGATATTGGTCAAGTATTTACCATCATAACTTCCACTTTCATTTTTGGCTCTTGTGTAAGTATAATTAACAAAAGAAGTTAATTCCTTAATAATTTTAAGAGCCAGGCTTGTTTCAATTCCTTTATGTGATGTCTTGCCGTAATTTTTATATCTTCGCTCAGTATAATCATACCAAATCTCCTTATCGAGTTTCATCCAGTATAGGCCAACATTTGCTCTTAAGTAATCATTAAATCGATGGCGTATTCCTGCTTCATAATTTTCCGCTTCCTCAGGATTTAACTCAGGGTTAGAAACGCTTCCATAGGTAAACATCTGTCCTGTCGTAGGAGTTCTAAAGGCTTGGGCGTAATTGGCATAAAGATTACAATCTTCACGATAAGCATACACTATGCCACACTTCGGGCTTGTGCTGGACATCTTTCTATCCCTGGAATTAGTTTCATCTTCATAATCAGTAAAGTCGAACTTTATTAAATCATATCTTATTCCTGCTATAAGTTTAAGAGGGGCAAAAAGTTTAATCTCATCTTGAAAATAAGGGCCGATTTTGTCTCTTTTAACCTTGTAATTACTGCGGATATTCCCTCTTATCTGACAGGGTGCAGCATATTCTTGATAATCAAAATTGTTTCTTTCTAAATCAATACCTGTGGTAAAAGAATGTTCCATCCCAAGAATTTCTGGATTTATATTTAAGCGCGAAAGGAAACCAAAGATATCT
>CAZEQA010000048.1:0-9208 GCA_964514265.1 uncultured Planctomycetia bacterium
GATATATAAACGTCTATGGCGAGGGGTGGCGAGGGTGCTTAGCTTTTGGAGCGTAGTAAAACTACGACCCCCTGATTAAGTTTCTTCTGCTGTCATTTTACGAGCACCAAAAGCGCACCCGAGACAGGACCCCGAGCCTGGAAGAGAAAGGGGACACTTTCCGCTTTGGAAAAGGATAAGTTTCCCGAACGGTGCCCGATTGGATTGAGAAACGGTCTTAAAGGAGAGGGATGGCGAAGCGGGAGTTTTCGGCAGGAGGGATAGTCTTTAGAAAACAAGGCCGAGACTTGGAAGTCCTGCTTATTAAGGATGCCTGCGGGCGCTGGACTTGGCCTAAGGGAAATATTGACAAAGATGAGAAGTCTAGTGATGCAGCAGTACGCGAGATCAAGGAAGAGGTGGGACTAAAAAGTATTCGTATCTTAGGAAAGATTGGGCGGAACAACTATTTTTACCGACTGAAAGGCGAGTTGGTCTTTAAGACAGTGTTTTTCTTTTTAGTAGAAGTAAAAGCCAACGAGAAATTGAAAGTGCAGAAAAGTGAGATTGAGGATGCCCGTTGGTTTAAGTCAAAGGAGGCCCTGAAGACTGTTGACTATAAAGGGGCAAAAGAGATGTTAGAAAAAGCGATAGAGATGTATGAGATGGAGAAGAAATGCAGACAATAGATTTTCCTTTTAGAAGTAAGATTCTAGCTTGTGGAGCGCAACGCCAGGCCGGGTTTTGCCTGACTAAAAAGAATTGCGCTTTTTTAATCAATGATTTGGGCAATTTAGATGAAAATTCTGTCTTAGAGAATTATCAGCGCGAGATATCTCGGTTAAAAGAAGAGCTGAAGATTAAACCCAAAGTTGTTACACACGATTTGCATCCCGAATATAGTTCTACAAAATATGCCCGAGGGCTACTGCAGAAGGCCTCAGGTTTAAAATCTATTCCCATCCAACATCACCAAGCCCATATTGCCAGCTGTATAGGAGAAAACAGGATAGAGAATAAAGTAATTGGCGTTGTCTTTGATAGCGGCGGTTTGGGCGAAGATGGCCAAATTTGGGGCGGCGAGTTCTTTGCGGGAAATCTTAAAGGTTTTAAAAGGGTGGCCCACTTAAAATATACATCAATAAATGGCTCTTATAGTTCAAGCGTTGCGAGACTATTCGACGCTGTTTGTATGCTTGTGGGCTTGCGCGACAAACTGGACTATGCAGGCCAAGGGGTAGCCAATTTAGAGAGGGTAATTAACCGTTCTTCTCATGTAGCCGGCAGAATTTATGATTTTACGCTGGAACAAGATAAAGATAAATTGCTAATTTGCCCCGAACCGATTTTTCAAAGCATCAATCAGGACCTGAAGAATAATATTTCCAAGTCGATTATCTCTGCCGCCTTTCACAATACTGTAATTGAAATTGTCAGGAGGACTTGCGCTAAAGTTAGGCGCAGAGAAAAGATTAAAAATGTTGTTTTAACTGGCAGCGTCTTCGCTAACAAGACGTTGTTTGAGGGGCTAAAAGATTTATTAAGCCAGGATGGTTTTACGGTAATTACACATAAACGCCTTTCTTGCAACGATAGTAATATTTCTTTTGGCCAGGCAGTTCTAGCGGATGCGAGATGCTAAAACGATTATTGAGTAATAGCCACAAATTAGATTTAACCAAGGGTAATACTGTAAGAAATATCTGGGTATTAGCCTTTCCGATGATATTGGGAAATATTTTACAGACCG
Organism: uncultured Planctomycetia bacterium; assembly: GCA_964514265.1. Taxonomy (GTDB): domain Bacteria; phylum Omnitrophota; class Gorgyraeia; order JAFGHF01; family JAFGHF01; genus CAZEQA01. Next base: position 1,730 of record CAZEQA010000048.1, read on the forward strand.
CTTTTCACGTAGTAGATATGATTTGGGTGGGGCGCCTTGGCCCAGAGGCCATTGCTTCGGTAGCTATGAGCGGCGTGGTGCTTTTAGTAATTATAACTTTAATTATGGGAGTTTCCACAGGGACCCATGCTTTAGTAGCTAGATTCATCGGAGCCAAAAAATACGCGAATGTAGAAAATGTAGCGATGCAGTCTTTAATTATCGGCGCTATTCTGTCAATAATCATGGCGGGAGGCGGTCTAATCTTTACCCGCCAAATTTTGCAGATTTTAGGGGCAAAGTCCTTGATTCTACAACTCGGCTCAGATTACCTGAAGATAATTTTAACCGGTGGATTGGTGATGGTATATCTTTTTCTAGTTAATACTATCTTCCGCGCGTCCGGAGATGTACTTACTCCAACGTTGATTATGATTGGGGCAACAATTTTAAATGCTATTCTCGACCCATTAATGATTTTTGGCATTGGCTTTCCCCGGATGGGGGTAGCGGGAGCTGCTTTAGCCACTGTGCTTTCCCGGGGATTGGCGTCTCTGGTTGGACTTTATATTTTATTCCGGGGATACTCACGGGTGCGAGTACATTTATCAAAATTGCAGAGCGATGTCAAAACCATGGCTAAGATTATAAAGATCGGGTTCCCTAATTCTATCCAGATGGCCATGCGCAGTATTGTGGGATTGGTCTTGATGGCGATTGTTGCCCGATACGGTAGTTATGCAATTGCTGCATATGGTATCGGCTTGCGGATATTTTCTTTAGTTTTAATGCCCGGGTTTGCTTTAGCAACCAGTGCGGCAACGCTTGTAGGTCAAAATTTAGGAGCAAGAAAATTTTCTCGGGCGAAGACTTGTGCCTGGCAAGCAGCAGGTTTTAATACATTGTTAATGGGATTGGCAGGAATCTTCTTTTATGTATTTTCTGTCAATTTAATTTCTATATTTAATACTAATCCTGATATAATTAGACTGGGCAGTGAATATTTAAAGATAACTTCCTTTAGTTATATCTTTGTGGCCCTGGGATTGGTTTTGGGCCGCTCATTGATGGGAGCAGGGGATACTGTTTCACCAATGTTAATTTCTGTTTTTGCTCTTTTAGGCATTCAGATACCGTTAGCTATTATGCTTCCTCATCATTTACATATAGGGATAAGCGGGGTCTGGTGGGCGATTTTGATTTCTTCTATTTTGCAAGGCGCCCTGACTTGTTTTTGGTTTAATCTTGGCCGATGGAGATTAAAGGAAGTTTAAGGAGTGATTAAAAAAAGGAAAGGAGAATATTGTGAATATCGTCCATTTATCCGATAGTGAGTTTGAGCAAGAGGTATTACAGTCAAAGCAGGTGGTTTTAGTTGATTTTTGGGCTCCCTGGTGTGCGCCCTGTCAGATGGTGGCCCCAATTCTTGAGGGGCTTTCTAAAGAATATAACAATAGGGTTAAAATCTGTAAGATAAATGTAGATGAAAATCAGACTACAGCAGTAAAATATCAGATTTTAAGCATTCCTGCCTTATTATTTTTCAAAGACGCAAAGGTAGCAACTCAGCTTGTGGGCGTAAGACCCGCATCAGATATTAAGAAGGTGATTGATTCGCTATGTTAAGGATAATCTACAAATCCAAGATTCAAAAGGCCACCCTTACGCAAACTAAAATGGAGTACGAAGGAAGTATTGGTATCGATGCTTCCCTTATGGAGACAGCCGACATATTGCCAAATGAAAAGGTGCAGGTGCTTAATTTAAATACGGGGGCAAGGTTTGAAACCTATGCGATTAAAGAAAAGGCCGACTCCGGCACAATTTGTCTTTATGGGCCCGCTGCACATTTAGGAAAGGTAGGAGAAAAGGTATTTATCATTTCTTATTGTCTGGTCGAGGACAAAGAGGCGCATAATCTTAAACCAAGAATAGTTTATGTAGATGAACGTAATCGAGTGAGGCCATAACTTAGCGAACGCAAGTGAAGCTAAGTTATATGGCCGAACTTGACCCCACACCCAGATGCTTCGTAATAGCCCTTCGTAGTAACTGGGTGTGGGGTTTAACTCGTCCTTCGCTTCGCTTAAGGACTCGATGGACGATTCTGAACGACCGAAGGAAGCGAAGAATCTCGCACAATCTAAAGTAGAACAATTTACGTCTCAAGTTTATTGAAAGACGTAAATTGTGTACTCATTAAGGAGGATGGGATGATTAAATTTGAAGATTTTGCTAGGCTTGAGATTCAAATTGGAACAATTTTAGAGGCCGAGAGGGTCCCCAATACCGATAAGTTAATAAAGTTAATAGTTGATTTAGGAGTTGAGAAAAGGCAACTTGTTGCCGGCATCGGCCTGAAATATGAACCGCAAAGTTTGCCGGGAAAACAGGTCCCTGTACTTTTGAACCTCGAGCCAGCAAAAATCAGAGGCGTAGAGAGCAACGGCATGGTATTGTGCGCGGCTACACCAGATCCGATCCTGCTTTTACCGGAAAAGCAAGTCCCCAACGGTAGCAAAGTAAAATAAGATGAAAAAGGAATCGGTGCATTGTGAGATATTAGAGGCGGGTAAGCTCAGGTGTCTGCTCTGCCCCAACTTTTGCCTGTTGAAAAAAGGCGAAAGGGGAAGGTGCGGTGTCAGGCAGAACCAGAATGGCCGGCTTTACTCACTTATATATGGCGAGGTCACCTCCGTGGCAGTTGACCCTATTGAGAAAAAGCCGCTTTATCATTTTCATCCCGGCACATTTATCCTATCTTTAGGTACCAAAGGATGTAATCTTAAGTGTCCTTGGTGCCAAAACTGGTCGATTTCCCAGGATATAAGTTGTCCGACGCAAAAGTTGACGCCCCAGGAGGCCGTCGCCAAGGCCAAGCAGTTAAACTCTTTTGGCCTTGCCTATACCTACAATGAGCCGTTTATCTGGTATGAATTTGTCTATGATACCGCTCACCTGGCGCACCAGGAAGGATTGAAGAATGTCTTAGTAACTAACGGATATGTCAATCAAAAACCGCTAGAGGAGATTATCGGCTTTATCGATGCGATGAATATCGATGTTAAATCGATGGAGGAAGGCTTTTATCAAAAATATTGCCAGGGACACTTGCTACCTGTGCTACGCACGGCGGAATTCTCGGCAAAAAGGTGCCACATTGAGATTACCAATTTGATTATCCCTACACTTAATGACCGGGATGAAGATTTTCACAAGTTGGTGGATTGGATAGCACGAGAATTAGGAAGGGATGTGCCGCTACATTTTTCCCGCTATTTTCCTGCCCACAAAACCGATATTGCGCCCACGCCAATAGAGACGCTCAAGCGGGCAGAGGCAATTGCCCAAAAACAATTGCGGTATGTCTATCTGGGTAATCTCTAAGGAACCCGCCCGTCTTTAATCTTTTCAAGGTTACTTACGAGATTAGCTTCCTTTTTTAGATTACCAAACCAGGTTTTGTAGAAAGCATTTCTTTTTCTTATCAAGACTTTCTGCCCAAACTCTTCTTTCTCCTGGGCAAACTTTTCCGCATCAATGGGGAAGACCTCTTGCAGACTCAAAATAGAATATCCATTAGGCACAGCAATTAGCTTGCTCACCTCACCGGCCTGGAGTTCAAAAGCAGCTTGCGCAAACTCAAGGCTCTGCCCGATTCCGGATATATAACTGGACTTGGAAAACTTTTCAGTCTTTTTGACTTCCAGGTTTAATTTTTCTGCTGCTTTCTGGAAGGCTACTTCTTTTTCCTGCATCAGTTCTTGGAGTTGGGATAATAAATGTTCGCCTTTATTTTTAGCTAATTGCCAGGATTTTTCTCTGACCAAAGCACGCTCAACCTCTTCTTTAACCTCTCCTAATTCAGGGATATGGGTTTGCCTCTTTTCCTTTACTCTGATAATGAAATATCCCTTGGGGGTCTCTATTACGTTGCTTACTTCGCCTACTTTCAGGGAGAAAGCGGCATTTAAGAATTCATAAGATAGACCTATCTCGGGAATAACCTGTTGCGAACTAAAAAAGTCGGTTTCCCGGACTTCCGCTTGATTTTCTTTTGCTACCTCCGCAAAGACGTTAGGATTTTCTCCAATCCGGTCGGATATCTGCCAGATTTTATTTTCCAAAAGCGCCTCAACTTTATCTTGCGCCAGTTTTTCTTTAATTTGCTCTTTTACCTCTTCAAAGGGCTTGGTACTTTCCTTTTCCTTATCATCTTTTATCAAAAACTCATCGGGATGTCCGTCGTAATAACTTTGCACTTCTTCTTCGCTTACACTTACTTCTTCTCGTGAGCGTTCAAAAAATAGGCCAATATATTCTACGTTTACTTGCTCGGGCTTTCTAAATTGAATTTTGCGGCTTGAGTAATAATCCTCTAATTGTTCATATGCAGGATGGATTTGTTCGGTAAATTCTTGCGGGTCAAAAAATACATAAGCAACCTTTGCCTGTTCATTTTCACCTTTATATAGTTCTTCTATTTCTTCATCGCTTACACTGAGGGAAGCAGTAACTTTACTTCTCAGTTTATCGATCTTAAGCAGTGCCCTTATCTGCTCCTCAAAAGCCCGCGGACCTACGCGGAAAGCGTAATCTAATCGTGTATTGTATCTATCTCGGTCAAAGCGGCCTTGTTTTTGAAACAAAGATAGTTTTTGGATAAAGCTAATTACTTCTTTATCGGAGATCTTGATCCTTTCTTTTTTGGCTTGATGCAGTAGGATTAGCTGTTCCCAGGCCTCTTGCTCCAGGTTGAGATACTGTGCCACTGTGTTAAATTTGTCCCCGTAAAGAAGCAAGGCCTGGTTTCGGCAAGCCAATAGACTCTCATCATATTGGCGAAAGGAGATTTTCTTGCCGAATATTTTTCCGGCAAATTTAGGTAGGCCTTTTGACCGGATGGCGCTTCCGCTGCCCCATAAGACAAAAGCAGGGATAATCAAGATGGCCAGGACCCACATAATCTTTTTCAGATTTCCTCTTTTACGCAGGAATCTAAGCATTGCCTTCTCCCTCATGAGTTGTTTAGGGCTTTCTATTATATCCTAATAAACCTGAGATGACAAGCGCAATTTGTGCTTTTGCTTTACAAAAATGCCTTTTTGTGTTAAGCTGAACAAACTGATTTACCTTGACAATTTAGCAATAATAAGGTACAATAACCCAGCCCAAATCGAGAGTCAAGTTTAGGCCCTTCCTTAAAAGGAAGGAGGAAAGCCTATCCTTTAGGGTTAGACCCTTCGTTTAAAAGGAATTACGAAGGTCTACCCTTTAGGGTTAGAAGACGCTGAAAAATAAACCCCCAGACAAGAGTTAAGGAAAGCGCCAAACGCTACTTACGAAGCAAAGCGAAAAAAGTTGCGTGCCAAGCCATCAAAAATGCAGTCAAAGAAATTACTTAAATTAGGCCTGCCCAAAGGAAGCCTGCAAGTTGCAACCTTCAAGATGTTTCAAAACGCGGGGTTCAAAATTGGCCTTGCGGAGAGGTCTTATTTTCCCGATGTCGACGACCCTGAGATAGAGCTGATTTTACTACGGGCCCAGGAGATGTCCCGATATGTAGAGGCAGGGGTTCTTGATGGTGGCATTACCGGGGAAGACTGGATTAAGGAACTTGGTTCAAATGTAGTTAGGGTAGCGAAACTTGTTTATGCCAAAAAGAGACTTATCCCGGTAAGATGGGTCCTGGTAGTTCCTTTTAAATCCCGGATTAAAAGCGTGCAAGATTTAAAAGGTAAGCGCATCGCTACAGAACTGGTAAACGTAACTCGCAACTATCTTAAGGCCAAAAAAGTCAAGGCAATTGTAGAATTTAGCTGGGGTGCTACAGAAGCAAAGATTGCCGCAGGCTTTGTCGATGCTATAGTGGAACTTACCGAGACCGGCACAACTCTTTCCGCTCACAACTTGCGTATTGTGGATACAATATGCACATCTGTAACACAGTTAATCGCTAACAAGATTAGCTGGCAGGACTCTTGGAAAAGAAGGAGGCTCCAAGACATTAGCCTTTTGCTCAACGGTGCGGTAGAGGCGGAAGAAAAAGTGGGCCTGAAGATGAACGTGCGCGAAAAAGACCTAAAAAAGGTGTTAAAGATTCTGCCGGCGATGAGAAGACCTACAATTTCTGATTTAAGTCAAGCAGGATGGTTCGCCTTAGAGACAGTAATCGACGAAAAAATAGCCAGAGACCTGATTCCCAAATTAAAGAAAACGGGTGCGGAAGGGATTATCGAATACCCCTTAAATAAAGTCATCCATTAAGTGAGGCCATGACTTACGGAGGCTATAGCCGATGTAAGTCATAAGGCCGAACTTATCCTTGACATCGAAGATGCCAAGGATCTAATAAGGAGGGGCGAATGCCTTGCGGAAAGAAGCGAAAAAGAAAAAAGATGGCCAAACATAAAAGAAAAAAAAGACTGAGAAGAGATAGACACAAAAAGAAAAATAGATAAACCTACCGATTTCAAGAGATAAACTTATTCATTCTAGATGCGCAAATTATTGACTTTAGCGATAGCCTTGGTGATGTTTTTTTTCTTTGCCGGGACGCAAAACTTAGGCCTTTCTTTGGAGAGTTCCGCCCTCCTGCCTAAAAAGCCCACTAAGACCCTTTCCCGAAGTTTTGCCCATTATATCCGGGGCATCCTCTATGATAGTGAAAGAAAGATTGACCGGGCCATTGAAGAATACCTTGCCGCTCAAACACTAAAACCTGCTGTTCCAGCTATTCACAAAAGACTGGCTATAGATTATATAAAATCCGATCAATACGAAAAGGCAGAAAAAGAGCTAGTTGCTGTCAAAAACTTAAGTCCCGAAGATGAGAGTGCGCGTAGGTTCCTGGCCGATTTCTATACTGTGCAAAAGAAATTCGACCAGGCCATCGTTGAATATAAAGAATTGCTCGAACTCAAGCCCACTAGTCTAGAAGTCCTGGCCTCTTTAGCCGACCTTTATGTGATTCAGGAGAAGTTTGAAGAGGCAGTCAAAATTTATCAAGAGATACTTAAAGAGCAGCCCGAATTGGCCCAGGTCCATTTTAACTTAGGCATAATCTTTACCAAGATCAATAAACTAAAAAGTGCAGAACTAGAATTTAAAAAGGCCTTAGAGATTGACCCGGATTATTTGCAAGGAGAACTTGCCCTTGCTTTGCTTAACGAGGTTAAACAGAATCTTCCCGAAGCAATCAAACATTATGAACAGGCCTTAAAGATCGACCCGCTGAATATAAATGTCTATTATCGTCTTGCCCAGACATATTATCGCGATGAGAGAGTTGAAGACGCCATCCATCAATATGAATTTATTCTTAAACTAAGCCCTTACAATGTAGATGCCTATTTAGAATTGTCCTATATCTATTTAAATGAAAAGAAGATAGAGCTGTGCATTGAAACCCTCAGCGAGGCATTAACCCATAAGGCAGATTGGAGAACAAGCCCAGAGACTGCCAAGGAAGCCCAACTTTATCTTTTTGTAGGCTTAGCC
>CAZEQA010000048.1:9218-10270 GCA_964514265.1 uncultured Planctomycetia bacterium
AAAAGGCCATTGAGGCCTATGAGAGCTCTATTGCGGCTCAGCCCGATCGGGGCTTGGGTTATTTTTACTTGGGCGCTATATACGAACGCACAGGTTCACGCCAAAAGGCATATCAGGCCCTAAAGAAATCTGTGGAATTGGACGATAAAAATCCCGATGCCCTAAATTATTTAGGATATATGTATGCCGAGGATGGAATAAACCTTGATCAGGCCCAGGAGTTAATTAACGGGGCCTTGGAAATCGACCCTGATAATGGAGCTTATCTTGACAGCTTAGGTTGGGTCTATTTTAAAAAGGGAATGATTGAGGAAGCCTTGGCGGAGATAGAGAAGGCCTCGGAGCTGCTGGAAGATGCAGAGGTCTTTGAGCATCTTGGCGATCTCTATCAAGTAAAAGAGAAACCGGAGAAAGCAAAACAGGCCTATCAACGGGCGCTTGAGCTTGAACCAGAAAGAAAATCAGCACAAGAAAAGTTGGAAGAATTTAAGAATCCTATCAATGTCTCCCGCTAAAATAAAAGAATTAGAAGAAAAGGCAAAAATAATTAGAAGGCTGATTGTAAGAATGCTGGCCAAAGCCGGTTCTGGTCATCCGGGGGGGTCGCTTTCTTCAACAGATGTAGTGAGTTGCCTTTATTTTTACGTTATGCGGCATAATTCTAAAAATCCCAAATGGCCCCAAAGGGATAGGTTTCATATGTCTAAGGGCCATTGTTGTCCTCTCTGGTACGCAGTATTGGCGGAGTCGGGCTATTTTCCCGAAGAAAGACTCTGGACTTTGCGTACTTTAGGCAGTCGCCTTCAGGGGCATCCGGACTGGAGGACTCCCGGCGTGGATGTGGCGAGCGGCTCTTTAGGTCAGGGACTTTCTGTGGCCATCGGGATGGCCCAAGCCGCAAGGCTTGATAATCTTTCTTATAGAATATATTGCCTCTTAGGCGATGGAGAGATTCAAGAGGGTCAGGTCTGGGAAGCAGCGATGGCAGCCGCTCATTTTCATTGCGATAACCTTTGTGCTATCTTAGACCGTAATAATTATCAGATCGACGG
>CAZEQA010000049.1:0-10194 GCA_964514265.1 uncultured Planctomycetia bacterium
TGCAAAGTTGATTATAAGTATAAAGGAGTGCAGGTTATAAGGACCCCTCTGTTTAATTTGAATTGGCTATATGAACGGGGATTTGGTGATTTGAAAAAAGATGTCAAAAATCTCATCTATATGTTTTTTGATAAGGTAAAACCGGATATAATTCACGCGCACAACATGCATTATTTTAGTAGAATCCACACCGAGGCATTAAACACTTATGCGAAAAAACATAAGATCCCCCTTGTGTTAACCGCTCATAATGTCTGGGACGATGGAGATTTCCTAGATTTAACCTTAGACATCGGCTGGACGCACATTATTGCCGTAAGTGAATATATCAAGTCTGAACTCACGGGGATCGGAATAATAGAACGGAAGATTACAGTTGTCTATCACGGTATAAATGTAAATAATTTTGAAAAGGTTAAAAGTCAAACAATTTTAAAAAAGTATCCCGCACTTAAAAAGCGAAAAATTATCTTCCATCCAGCAAGACTGGGAATGGCAAAAGGATGCGATGTCAGCGTCAAGGCGCTGGGGATAATAAAAAGAAGTCTACCTAATGCGCTTTTAGTGTTGACCGGCACTAAAAACACTATTGATTGGGGCACAACGCAGCAGAAGGGCATTGCCTATATACTTCATCTTGGTAAGAAGATGGATTTGGAACACAATATGTTTATTCAAATGATACCGTTTGAGGTGATGCCAAAGTTCTATCATATTGCAGATGTTTGCGTATACCCTTCTACAAACCAGGAACCTTTTGGAATTACAATGTTGGAGTCATTGGCTTCAGGTGTTCCTATGATTGTTACAGAGTCCGGAGGTATGCCGGAAATCATAAAAGACGGCGTAAACGGATTCGTCATAAGGATAAAAGACTTTAAACAACTTGCCGAACGCTGCATGCTAATTTTAAATAATGAAAAATTACGTCAAGAATTAGGCGAAAATGGTAAACGGCTGGTTAGGGAGAGATTTACAAAAGAAATTATGACAGAGAACACAATAAAAGTTTACAAAAAGGTCTTAACCGGTTAAAAGAAGAGAAGCGAAGGATGGCGAGCTGATATGTCAAAGAGAGAAAGACACGGTAAGCTTAAATGGAAGTCAAAAAAGGTTAATCATGGAAAGAAGCCAAATCTTGGTTAAAGTTGAAGGACCACACAGAGAAAAGTGAGTAAAGACCTTAAGATCTTTCGGCTGCCTTGGGCAGCCTGGGGATCAAGAGAAATCCGCCTTATGCTTAAAGCCTAAGGCGGATTTTTCTTGAGGCGATTTGTTTTTAGGGGTATAATTAGAGACAAGTTTTTTGCAGAGGGGGACAGAGTTGAAAAAGATAGGATTCTCGAGAGCAGGATATTGGGAAAAGTTAAAGCCCAAAGATTACTTAAAGAGATTTAAAAGTATAAAGCCGACTTTAACAAGACTGCAATTTAAGGCTCCGCCCAGATGGCGGCTGAAAAGGCCAAACCGGCTTAATTATGGTGATACCATTGGTATAGTTGCTCCGGCCTGGACATTCGATATCGAGAGATTCAAAAAGGGGGTCAAAAAGCTCAGAAGCCTTGGTTTTAAGGTAAAACACAGCCCCAGCATTTTCAGTAAATACTGGTCCATGGCCGGCTACGATAAGGAAAGGGCCGAGCAGATAAATCAGATGTTCGCTGATAGGCAGGTCAAGGCGATATTCTGCGCTAAAGCAGGATATGGCTCGGTAAGGACAATACCCTATTTGAAGCGAGCGGTAATCAGGGCAAACCCTAAAATTTTTGTAGGTTACAGCGACATCACTGTTTTGCTTTCCTATCTTTACCACAGCGCACAGATGGTGGTGTTCCATGGGCCGGTTATTTCGGATGAGATCCACAACAAGATGAATCCATTAACTCTGGATTACCTGTTAAGGGTGATTATGAATCCTAGTCCTTTAGGGAGACTGCATTTTCCCAATATGAAGCGCCTTAGGGCAGGAAAGGCAAGCGGGATTCTGGTAGGCGGAAATATGTCGCTTTTAATGAGTACCATGGGTACCGCTTACGAAATTAATACAGACAATAAGGTCCTTTTTCTGGAGGATATTGGTGAGGATTTGGAGGTAGTCGACAATTATTTGATGCAACTTAAACTTTCCGGAAAGTTTAAGAAGATTAAAGGTATAATATTTGGACGGATGGTTGACTGCATTGACCATTCCGAGGAAAAATTGGCACTTAAGGATATACTAAGGGATATTCTCCACGATGTATATGTGCCTATAATTTACGGTTTTCCTTCAGGACACAGGACGCAAGGAGAGCTTAATATTACTTTGCCTTTGGGTGTTTCGGTTACTCTCGACGCCGGTAGACAGAGTTTGATAGTAAATGAATCGGCAGTTAGTTAAAATTAGGGGGAAAAGATGCTTAGGTATATCTTTCTGGCTTTTATTCCATTATTTGTAGCCGTAGATGCGGTGGGAGTACTGCCAATTTTTGTCTCCCTTACCGAGGGGTTAGATAGAAAGCAAAAGCATAAAGTAATCTTTCAATCTCTAATTACGGCTATTTGTCTGGCTTTGGGGTTTATCTTATTGGGTCAGGCGGTCTTTAATGTGCTTAATATAACCATAGGGGATTTTATGATAGCGGGCGGAATCTTGCTTTTTTGCATTGCCATCGTTGATATTATTAACCCGACTAAGAAACGCCGCATGCCGAGTGCCGAGTTGGGCAGCGTACCTTTAGGCACACCCTTGATAGTCGGCCCGGCTGTCCTGACTACGTCTTTAATTCTGATGCAGACGTATGGTTTGTTGCCGACAGTAATTGCAGTATTGCTTAATGTGGTCCTTGCCGGAGCGATATTTTTGTTTTCGCATATCGCTATTAAGATTTTGGGTGTGGCTGGCTCAAGGGCTCTTTCAAAAATTGCGGCTTTAATTCTTGCGGCAATCGCGGTGATGATGGTAAGGAAAGGGATAGGATATTTCTGTTAAATACTTTCGTCATTCAGCACTGCCTTGGCCAAGCATATTGAACGATTGAGTCTCACAGGCAGGCCTTTGAGTATTCTCCAGGCTATTTCCGTAATCCTTTCGGCAATATGCTGGACCACTTCCGGAATGGGCCCCTCCCCGGGTTTAGCCTTAGCTCCAATGCACAAATCGGGTTGGTCGTTGACATAATCTATTACCATAAATTTCTTCTCTTTTTCCTGCGAGGTAAGGCTAATCTCGGTTGTAAACAATTCCATATTTGTTATTTTGGCTATTTCGGATGTAATCCTGGCCAAGGGAAGCAGTTTATATTTGTACATTTCTCTTAAACTAAGGTGCCCATATAGGCCTGTTTCTGTATTCCACCAGCAGGGGATGATTTCGCCAAACAGATAGTATATCCTGAACCAGGCCTGTTTATTATCCAGCATAGTGGGGCTGCAGATCTGTTGCAGCAGAAAATCGTCTCCGCGGTCGTAATGGCGCGCTTTGGCTATTTCTGTGATCGAGCCATGGGCCTGTTTTACTACCCCGTGTTGACCGAAGCCGGTCGCCGGTTTGATAATGAAAGGGGTGCCCAATTTCTGCCGTTCTTCTTTTGTCAGGCGGCAGTTCTTCGGTTCCCAGTTTCGTACTACGACACTATAGGGCACTGGGATGTTGGCTTTTAAAAGGTCATAATGTGTTATAGCTTTGTTGGAGGCTTGCCTGGCATCATCAGGGTCGCAGACTACATAGGTGCCGGAATCCTTGGCTGCGTAGCAGAGCCGGGCAAAGGTATCTTTAGGGTAGGCGTAATCGGCTTCGGTATCGAGAAGGAAGCCTATTTTCAACCGCCCTCTTTCCAGGTCTTCAATAACCTTTTTAGCATTTCGCTCAGAAATAAGAAGGAATTTCAAACCTTTTAAATTACATTCGTTTTTGATGGTTCTGGCAAATCTTTGCTTAAGCCCGCTACTCCAGATAAGGCCAAAGTCATATATCTTCATAGGACTCCTTTGGTTGCAAGTCACCATAATTTATAATACGGAAAATGTAGATTGTCAATATATTTTTCTTGAGGCGATTTGTTTTTAGGAGTATAATAATAGAAAATTCAGGGAATATTCTTGTAGCTTTTGTTGTCTAATATAATAAAGGGTAAATAATATGGCCAAATATATAAAGTTTCTCACTATATCTCTATTGGTTTTATCTATCAGCCCGGGCAAGGCAGGAGCCGATGAGATATTGACCTGGGAGGACTGCGTTCAAGAGGCAAAGCAAAATCATCCCGATTTAATATCGGCAGAAGAAGAATTAAATCAGGCCAAAGCCGCTAAAGCAATTGCCCAGAGCGATGCCTTACCGCAGATAACCGGTAGCGTAAGCGGAAGGACCGCAAAAGCAAGTACAGGCGCTACTACCGATACGTATGCCTATGATATAAACGGACAACAATTGTTATTCGATGGTTTTAAGACCGCGCATAATATATCCTCTGCCAGAGAGGATGTAAAATCAGCGCAATACAATTATGATGTAGCTTCATCTAATGTAAGGTTAAGTTTGCGCATTGCCTTTGTCAAATTATTGAAAGCGCAGAGTCTCTCAAGTATTACCAAAGATATCGCCAAACGCCGAAGGCAGAATGTGGAATTGGTCGGATTACGGTATGAGGCCGGAAGAGAACATAAAGGTTCGCTATTAACTGCTCAGGCAAATTTGGCTCAGGCCGGATATGAAGTTGCTCAAGGACGGCGGGATATCGATTTAGCCCAACGGCGGATGACTAAGGAACTCGGCTACACCAAGTTTACGCCGATTAAAGTAAAGGGGGACTTTGAGGTTTTATACTTTGGCCGGGAAAGGCCTGAGTTTGAACGCTTAGCCGATAGTAATCCTTTTTTATTGGAGTTGATTGTCAAGAAAGAGGCAGCCCGGTTCGATTTAAAATCCGCTAAAGCGGACTTTTTTCCTCAAGTATATGCCAATGCCTCGGCAGGAAAGACCGACGCTTACTGGCCGCCGCGCAATGATGTATGGTCGGCTGGCGTAAGCCTGTCTCTTCCTGTATTTGAAGGCGGCAGCCGAATAGCCCAAGTCTCTAAAGCCAGGGCAGCGCTGAATCAGAGGCAGGCAGATGAGAGAAGCGGCAGGGATAGCGTTATTTTGACCTTAGAGGAGGCCTGGAAAGACTTACAAGATACGATAGAAAAGAAAGAAGTGCAACGAAAATTTTTAGAAGCGGCCGAAGAACGGGCAAAGATAACTCAGGCGCAATATTCTACCGGCCTTATTTCCTTTGATAACTGGACGATTATCGAAGACGATTTAGTCAGCGCTAAAAAATCTCATTTAGATGCTCAAGCAGATGCCTTGGTTGCTGAGGCTAATTGGGTTCAGGCAAAAGGAGGAACGTTAGATTATGAATAATAAATGGAAAATCTATCTTACCTTACTGATTGTCTTGGTAATTGCGGCAGCTTTAATAATTAAGGCAAAGCAGGCCAAGCCTTCCGGCGAGATTGTCAGAGAAATAGGCCCTTCATTCGGCAGTATCCAGAATTTTATCTCTACCAGCGGCGTAGTCGAGCCGCAGAACCGCCTGGAAATCAAACCGCCGATTAGCGGCCGGATTGAAGAAATCTTAGTCAAAGAAGGCGAAAGAGTAAGTGTCGGGCAAGCCTTGGTCTGGATGAGCTCAACGGAAAGGGCAGCTCTTTTGGATACCGCCCGCTTCCAGGGGGAAGAGGCATTAAGCTATTGGCAGGAGGCGTATAAATCTACTCCTCTGATAGCGCCAATTAACGCAGAGGTAATTGTGCGGGCAGTTGAGCCGGGCCAGAGCGTTACTTCTTCCGATGCCGTAATTGTATTGTCGGACCGCCTGATTGTTAAGGCCCAGGTTGATGAGACCGATATCGGAAAGGTAAAACTCGGCCAGGTCGCAGTCATTAGTTTAGATGCCTATCCTCAAGTAAAAGTAAAGGCAAAAGTTGACCATATATCCTATGAATCCGAGATTGTGAACAATGTTACCATTTATGAGGTAGATGTCCTTCCCGAAAAAGTGCCTGAGGTATTTCGTTCGGGTATGAGTGCCAGCGTAGATATTATCGAAGTAAGTAAAGAAGATATTTTAATCATACCGCTAGAAGCAGTTCAACAAGACAAAGAGGGAAGTTTTGTTCTCTTAAGTCAAGGTAAAGTTAGAAAACCTATTGAGCAAAGAGTTACAATTGGTATTTCCGATGAGAGCAATGTTGAAATTATTTCAGGATTGGCAGAAAAGGATAAAATAATAGTAAAGTCCAAAATTTACCGCCTGGAAGAAGACGATGCCTCGGGAGGAAATCCTTTTATGCCTTTTGGCAGAAAAAGACGATAAGTGATAGAACTAAAAAATATAAGCAAGACCTACAAGATCGGCAAAATAGGAGTGCAGGCACTGCGCAATATATCTTTAAAGATTGCCCGCGGAGAATTTGTAGCCATTATTGGCCCCTCCGGCTCAGGAAAATCTACGCTGCTTCATATCTTAGGCTTTCTAGACAGGCCCGATTCGGGTTCATACCATTTAGGTAAAAAAGAAATAACCACTCTTACGGACGATGAATTGGCTATTTTAAGGAACCGCTTGGCCGGTTTTGTCTTTCAGCAATTTCACCTACTTCCCAGAATAACTGCCCTGGAGAATGCACAACTTCCTTTAATCTATGCGGGAAAACGCCACCTGAAGAGTAAGGCAGGCGATGTGATTAAAGAAGTAGGCCTTGCGCACAGACAGACCCATTGCCCAAATGAACTCTCCGGAGGCGAACAGCAGCGGGTAGCCATTGCCCGTTCCCTGGTAAACGAACCTTTGCTTATTCTAGCCGATGAGCCGACAGGAAACCTGGATACAAAAACCGAAGAAGAAATCGTCGCCATTTTAAAAGGCCTGAACCAAAAAGGTAAGACCATTATTATGGTAACTCACGAAAGAGAGATTGCTCAGCAGGCAAAGAGGGTTATTCATATGCGCGACGGAGAAATTGTCTCCGATGAAAGAACAGATAATGAACCTAAGGCCTCTTCAATTCCGCAAGATGTTTCGCTAAACGATGCCTTATCTCAATCTCAGCTTTCGCAAGGTACAGCCGAATTTATCGACCACCTTCGTCAGGGGGTCTACGCCATTAAGTCGCATAAGATGCGTTCCTTTCTTTCTATGCTGGGCATTCTTATTGGTGTAGCGGCGGTAATTGCTATGCTTGCTTTGGGTTTTGGGGCAAGAGAATCTATTTCGCAGAGGCTTGCTTCCTTAGGTTCAAATCTTTTATCGGTGCGCCCCGGTTCTCGCCGGTTGCACCATGTGTCCCTCGAAGCAGGAGCAGTTACCCGCTTTACCATGCAGGATGCAGATGCTATAGCTAAATTACCTCAGGTAAAAGGTGTTTCTCCTTCAGCCAGGGGCCGCGCCCAAATCGTCTACGGCAATAAAAACTGGAATACGCAGGTTCAGGGTGCAGGAGCAGAATATGCGGTAATGCGGGCATCTGTGCCTACTGTTGGCAGATTCTTTACAGAAGAAGAATTAAGGGTAAGGCAAAAAGTAGTTTTGCTGGGGACTACAGTAGCCAGAGAGCTCTTCGGGGATAGTAATCCCACTGGCGCAAGAGTTAAAATAAATCGCATAAATTTTCAGGTAATTGGAGTCTTGCCAGAGAAGGGCGCTTCTCACTGGCACGACCAAGATGACCTGGTGATTATCCCTGTTACTACGGCAATGTACCGGCTCTTAGGAAAGGAATATGTTGATTCTATTGATGTGGAAGTAAAGGATGCCAGTTTGATGGAGGAGGCCGAAGAAGCAATAAGAGAACTTATTATTAAACGCCGCCGCCTCAATAAAGAAGACGAAGAATCATTTCAGATTCGCAATATGGCTGAGATTCAGGAGACTATAGAGAGCACAACCAAAACGATGACCTGGCTTTTGGGCTCTATTGCGGCAATCTCTCTTCTCGTAGGCGGCATAGGCATTATGAATATTATGCTTGTTTCGGTAACCGAACGCACCAGAGAGATAGGTCTGCGTAAGGCAGTGGGGGCGCGCAGAATAGATATAATGACTCAATTTCTTATTGAGGCGGTAGTGTTGACATTTTTAGGCGGAATAGCCGGCATTGTCTTTGGTTGGTGCATAGCCTGGCTTTTGGCAAACTTTGCCGGCTGGACAACAAAGGTCTCTGCTCTTTCTATTATCCTGGCCACAACATTTTCTATCGGTATAGGTATAGGCTTTGGCCTTTGGCCTGCACGTCAGGCCGCAAAGCTTAATCCGATTGAAGCGCTGAGATACGAATAGGTTAAGATGAATTTGGTATGATTTGTTGTCTCTATTTACAAGTGGCTGCTGTGATTATGGCGCTGGCGATGGGGATGTGGTATCTCCGCCAGCCGGAAAGAGTTATTGAAATGCAAAAGGCCTTTTACCGGATGTTTAACTGGAGGATTGAGCCGATATCTCTGACCAAAGAGATAAGAAATACCCGGATTATGGGAGCAACAGCAGTTATTTCAGGGATTATCTCCCTTATCTATATAATACTAACGAGGTAACGATGTGTAAACCATGCGGATCTACGGCTCCTAAAAAGAAACCGAAGAAGAAAAGAAAGAAGGGGAAATAACTTTTAATGCAGAGAGAAAGTAAGAAGATTAAAGAAGAGTTTGGGTTTGATTCGGAAGCCGAGGCAGTAAAGGAATACCATTCGCTTAACCGGGATTTTATGTACTTAAATTATCCTTTAATAGCGGATGAAATAATTTCCCGGTTGAAGTTAGAGAAAGGTACAATTTTAGATATTGGCACCGGATTGGGCGCTCTGGCTTTTGAGTTTGCCCGGAGGCTACCGCAGGCTAAGGTATATGCTCTGGATATCTCTCCGGAGATGCTTGCTGAGGCAAAAAGGATTGCCCAAGAAACCAGGATTGATAATGTAGAGCTTGTCTGCGGCGATGCACATAAGTTAGAGTTTGCCGATGTATACTTTGATCTAGTAGTAAGTTTTGGTATTCTGCATCATTTAAGAGATATCAGATTACTGTTTTCTGAAGTTAAAAGAGTGTTAAAAGAAAAAGGTGTAGCTTATATTTACGATTTAAGAAAAGACGCACCCGAAGATATAGTTTCTGAGGTTGCCTCTGGAATGAATTCGGCACAGAAAAGGGCATTCTTAGAGTCAGTGAAAGAGGCCTTTATCACCGCTGAGTTAGAAAAAATTTTGCACAATTTAGGCTTTAGCGAATTTTCTTTATCTTCACCCAAATTTTCCCGCCGCACGATTATTAAGAATATGGATCTGTTGAAGAAAAGCAAACTTGTAGGGAATAGATTTAATCGAATTATATTAGAGGGCTTCTTGCGTAAATGAAATACCTACTCCCGACAATCATAATATTATCTTTAGTTTGCACATCGTGCGCAAAAACCGACTATGGCAATGTTTTAGTTACTAAAGTAATTGACGGAGATACATTGGAAATTGCCGGCGGCGAAAGAGTCCGCCTTATAGGCATAGATTGCCCGGAGATGTACGAATCAGACAAACTCTACAGGGACTCCCAGAGGACAGGGCAGGATAAAAGAACTATTCAGGAGATGGGCAGAGAAGCCTATCAATTTACCAGGAAATTGGCAGAAGGCAGAAATGCCCGGCTTGGTTTTGATGTCGAAAGAAAGGATAAATACGGAAGGCTATTAGCTTATGTCTATGTCAAAGGCGTGACATTCGATCGGGATATATTCTTAAATAGAGAAATAGTAAAACACGGTTATGCCCAGGCCTTTACTATCCCGCCAAATGTCAGATATGCAGATTTATTCGAAAAGTTATATCAAGAGGCCAGGGAAAATAAAAGAGGACTGTATGGATTAAAGGAGGGATTATGAAGACGCTTCGACTGATTGGTTCGCTGGTTTTCGTGCTCGGGCTCTTTACTGTCATATTTGCCGGGATACCTTGGTATGTGGTCGCTACTGACGATCCGGTTGTGCCTTGGTGGCTGAGGATAACAGTTTTCTGCCTTCTAGGCGGTATCCTGCTTGTGCTGCTGACGGTGGCTCTGGAACAAAGGAAAAATAAGGCATCGGCAGAGGAGTTTCCGCTTACTGAGTCCCAACCCCGGATTTTACTGCTGAATTCTACAGATATCCCCGGCCGCGAGATTACCGAGATTCTGGGTTTGGTCAAAGG
>CAZEQA010000050.1:0-4662 GCA_964514265.1 uncultured Planctomycetia bacterium
GAGGAAAAATATCTCTATGATTATACCTTTACAAAACGAAGAAAAAAATGTGGAGATATTCTACTTTAAGTTGAAAAAGGTGTTAGATTCTATTGACAAAACCTACGAAATTATTTTTATAGATGATGGAAGTGAAGATAATACTTACCAAAATTTATACAAAATTTATAAAACAGATTCATATGTTAATGTTATCAGATTAGACGGGAACTATGGCCAAACAGCTGCTATAGCAGCCGGATTTGATTTTGCAAAAGGGGATATAATTTTTACTATGGACGGAGATCTTCAACACGACCCTTTAGATATACCTAAATTTTTGGATAAGATTTATTTGGGTTACGATATGGTTAGTGGTTGGAAACGGAAAAGGTCAGATAATTTTCTCACGCGTAAACTTCCATCCTTAGTTGCTAATAGAATAATTGGGTTTTTCTTCGATATAAATCTTCGTGATATTAGCTCAACTTATAAGGCCTACCGGAAAGAAATTGTTAAGGACATTGCATTATATGGAGGACTCCATCGTTTCATCCCTCTGCTAATCAAAAAGGATATTTCCTTCTGCGAGGTAGAGATAAAACACAATAAAAGAAAATACGGTCGATCTCATTATGGCTTGAGTAGAATAGGAAGAGTGGCTTGGGATATATTCTTATTATGGACTAAGCAGAGGAACAATAAAAAGGCGAATTTGCCCAAACCTATTTACTTGATAAAAGAAATAGAATCTCATCCGTAAATAAAATATAGAGTTTTGAAATTGACAATGGGTTCTAAAAAAATAGAAAATATTTTATTAAGTTTAGTTCTGTTAATTTCGCTGTTAGTAACTTTATATTGCCAATTTCCCTTGCTTACAAATAAATACACCATTAATGACGATGTTAGGCAGGAAATCTACTTTTATTCCCAATTTCGAGATAAGGAACTTTTTCAGGGAGACTTGATAACTGGCTACTTTTCAAAGTGGAATCCATGGGGATTAAATATATTTTATTTTATGGTGAGTTTATTTTGCGATCCTATAAAATTTACAAAAATCCTGCCATTTTTCGTATGCGCCCTATCTACCTTATATATGTTTAGGATAGGAAAATTATTAAAAGGGAACTTGGTGGGATTTTTGGCGGGCCTGGTATTTATATTTCTTGCCTGGAGTAGAGAATTTTTTGAATTTTTTGGTACAGGAGGCGCAGGGGATTTTGGTGTGCTTTTCTGTATTATGTTTTTATATTATTTTTTAAAAGAAGATTTCTGGAAGACGATGCTGATTTTAGTTTTCCAGGCTTTATTTTATCCTCCCGTATTTTTGATTTGTTTATTAACGTATTTAAGTTCGATAATTTTTGGTCTGCCAAAGAGTTTAAAAATAGAAAGAAAAAAAATACTTTTTTTAATTGGGATATCGCTTGTAATTACTTTGATATTGTGCCTAAAATATGCAAATAGTCAGTTAGAGCTAATTACCCTGAAAGAGATGAAAGGTATGGAAGAATTCTATCCGGGCGGACGAAAGCCAATTTTCTTTCCTACGGTTTATCAACGATGGACTAACTACGAAAGCGGTTTGGCTATTGATTATCCTTTAAAATGGCTTCTTCTTGTTTCTTTCTTGATGTTTTTAGTTTTGAAGAAAAGAGTCTTAAATATACCAAGCAAACTCTGGCATTTCATCTCCGCATCTTTTATTCTATTTGTGATTGCGAATATTTTAATGTATAGGCTCTATGGCCCGGCAAGATATATAAGATTCTCGTTGCCTATCTTCTTGATAATCTTTATCGTCTTCAATATTAATAAGTTGTTAGAAACAACTAAGGTCCGAAACATACGGCTAGTATTTCTATTGACTTTTGTCCTATTAACCACTATTTGCTTTGTTCCAAAGTTGCAGAGATATTATATCACCGCTCCCTCGCCCGACCTATATAATTTCCTTCTTACATTACCTAAAGATATTTTCATTGCCGGCCATCCCACCCCAATGGATAATGTTCCTACTTTTGCCAAAAGAAAAATATTTATAACTGAAGAAACCTCTGAGCCACTTTACTCCAATATTTATCCAATTTTAAAAGAGCGGACTTACAGCTTCTTTAAAGCTTATTACTCTGGAAGTCTTGAAGAAATTCATGACTTTTGTAAAAGTTACAATATAACTCACTTGATCGTTTATAAATCGCATTTTTCTCAAAATTATTTAACCAAGGGGCGATTTTATCTTAACCCCTTTAATGACTATATTAAGATTTTGACTAAGAATAGAAGTAAATTTGCATTAATGGACATTTCTGAGGAAAAGAAAATATTCCAAGAGGGGGATGTCTTTGTAGTTAAGGCAGAAGATATCCTTACACGCAAATGATCGAGGAATGAGTATGTTTTTGAAGGTTATCCCCAGGCAAAGAGTAATTATCCAAAAGGAAGAAATTTTACAAATTTTTAGACTGATATTGCAAGGAAAATTAATAAAAGGGGATTGTGTAGAAAGATTTGAGGCTAAATTTGCAGATTACATAGGAACAAAGTTTGCGCTTTGTGTTGCTTCAGGAAGACTTGGATTAGAATTGATATTAAAATCTTTAGATTTAGAAAAAGGCGATGAAATACTTCTTCCCGCCTATACCTTTCATATTGTCCCAGAAGTAATAAAAAATGCAGGCTTTACCCCTGTATTTATAGATATAAATGAAGAAGACCATAATATTGACGTTCGTTTCATAGAAAAGAATATTACCCAAAGAACAAAAGCTATAATCGCCACACATCTCTTTGGAAAACCCTGTGAGTTATACAAGATATTAGAAATTGCTAAAAGACATAATTTATTTGTAATCGAAGATTGTGCTCAGGCTATAGGCGCAGAGTATTACAATAAGAAGGTTGGCTCTTTTAGTGGCTCAGCCTATTTTAGTTTTGAGACGGTAAAACCTTTACATACTTTTGGCGGAGGTATGATCGTAACCAATAATTATCTATTATTTAAAAAGATAAAAAATAGTGTAGAGACATATGCATATCCGAAGTTTTTTAAAATAATTAAAAAAATAGTTTTTACTGTTATCGAGTCTCTACTAACGCATCCATTCTTCTTTACAGTTTTCATATATCCACTTTTACTTTTTGCCATTTTTTTAAATAAAGACCTAATAAAATTTGCCAAAAAAACAAAGGGCCAATTCAAATTAGTTGAAACAAGATATAGCAATTTCCAAGCTTCCATTGGACTTAGTAAGTTAGAAAGATTAGATAGACAACTTGAAAAGAGAATCACGAATGCAAGATTTTTAATTGAGAAATTAAACAAAAATATTCCTGTTCAGAAATTGGATAGGTATACTAAGTCGATATTTTATTATTTTGTAATCCAAAGCGGAGATAACTATAAACTTTCTAAAGCCTTACTTAAAAAAGGGATTGATGTTGCTACTCATATTGCGCAAGATTGCTCTAAGACTAAGGATTCTGAGTTAGAATACCCGGTTGCTCGGAGGGCCAATGATACTGCTCTTCAAATTCCTATCTACCCTCAGCTGAGTAAAAGAGATATAAATCGTATAGCGGAGATTTTAAACCGTAACTTTAAATAGATATTCCAAAGATGAGATTTCATCAAAAGTTACTAATTTGTGTTGGTATTGCAAAAAGTAGATTGTTTTTAGTAAAAACTCCTCTATTAGTTAGTTGGGCAATAACTTACAGATGTGATTTTAAATGTAAATATTGCAGTATCTGGAATACGAAATCGGAAGAATTAAATACTAAACAAGTGCTTTTTATAATCGATGAACTTTCAAAGTGTGGAACTAAAGCTATTTCATTTAGTGGAGGCGAGCCTTTACTGCGTGAAGATATCGCTGAAATAATAGGATATTGTTCTCAAAAAGGCATATATACTAAATTGACTTCTAATGGATCTTTGGTGAAAAAGAAAATAGACGATATTAAAAACGTAAATCAAGTTAAATTAAGTTTTGATGGACCTCGAGAAATACATGATTTGCATCGACAGGTCGGTTCTTATGAACAAGTTGTTAAGGCGGTAATGTTATTAAAAGAACACAAAATCAAGGTCGGATTCAATTGTGTAATATCAAAATTAAACGTTGAACATCTCGAATTTGTGTTAAAGAAAGCTGAGCAGCTAAATGTAAAGGTTACATTTCAGCCTCTGGAGTATCGAAGTAATAAAGATTTTATAATCCTTAATATGCCCACCGAATTCAAACATAAAGAGGCCTTCAGTATGCTCATTTCTGAGAAAAGAAGAGGGAATAAATATATTGCGAATTCATTGCCAGCATTAAAATATTTGTATAACTGGCCCAATTATAAGGAAGCAAAGTGTTGGGGCGGAATTTTTCATTGTCGAATACTTCCTGACGGCACACTTACCAGTTGTGATAGATTACAGAATAATAATTGTTCTTTTAACTGCCTAAATGAGGATATTAAGACTGCATTTAAGACTCTACCGCAAGCTCAATGTGTCAATGGATGTTGGCGGAATACCACTATTGATCTGAATTATCTTCTATCCTTAAATCCGTTATCAATATTAAATTTAATAAATATATTTTAAGTTTATGTTACTTAAAAAGAAGGCGAAACTTATTTATTCTTTTGTCAAATCGAAATTGCATGATAAGCATTTTTTCC
>CAZEQA010000050.1:4672-5612 GCA_964514265.1 uncultured Planctomycetia bacterium
CCTTATGGTAGGTTTTTCTTTGACAAGAAGGTGCAATCATAAATGCAGATATTGTAATGAATGGGAAAATATATGCGACGAACTAAATACCAAGCAGATTTTTGCTATCATGGATGAGTTGGCAAATTTGGGAACAGCGATTATTGCACTTGACGGAGGAGAACCTTTACTTCGTGAAGATTTGGGTAGCATAATAGATTACGCCAAAAAGAGAAATTTTATAATTACGATAAATACGAATGGGTCTTTAGTCCCCAAAAGGGTTACTGCAATAAAGAATGTTGATATGCTTAGTGTAAGTTTTGATGGACCGGCAGAGATCCACGATTACATCAGAGGAAAAGGTTCCTATGAAGAAGTAATGGAGGCTGTCGAGGTTTCCAAGAGCAATAATATACCGCTAAAGTTTAATTGTACGCTTTCAAAATATAATTTAAATTCCATCGATTTCATCGTAAACAAAGCCGAAGAACTAAAAATAAAAGTAAAATTCGAACCTATAAGCTCCTCCCATTTCAGGAAGGAAAAATATATTTTGCAATCTATGTATCCGGCTATAGAGGACTATAGAAAAGCGATAGAGAAAATCATTAATTTTAAAAAAAATAATAAATATATCTTTAATTCGACAATTGGTCTTGAATATATCCAACACTGGCCTTTTACTAAGACAGTAAGTTGCTTCGCGAGTAAATTTATATGCAGATTAGAACCCAACGGTGATCTCTATCCTTGTACTATGATGAGGGATAAAGTCAAGCCCCGAAACTGTATTATCCTTGGCGTTAAAGAGGCTTTTGGTAGTCTTCCAACTGTTAGCTGCGGAAATTGTTGGTGCACGGGAACTTTGGAGTTAAATTATTTGTTATCCTTTAATGTAAAAGCAATTTGGGATAAAAGAAGTTTGCTTAAAAGGCTGTTTTATGAATACTAAGACTAA
>CAZEQA010000050.1:5622-10071 GCA_964514265.1 uncultured Planctomycetia bacterium
TTGATTGTGAGCTGGCATTTGGTTGACAGATGTAATCGTAGGTGTAAATATTGCTATAGATGGAGTATGGATACTGAAGAATTGACCACAAAAGAGGTTTTTTCTATTATTGATGAATTAGCGGAAATGGGTACCCAGACCATCATATTTAGCGGAGGAGAACCTTTGCTAAGAGACGATATTGGTCAAATCATAAATTATAGTCGAGGAAAAGGTATTTTCACTGGTTTAACTTCCAACGCAGATTTAGTTGCGCAGAAAATAAAGGATATTAGAAATTTAGATATGCTCAAATTAAGTTTTGATGGTCCTGAAAGAATACATAATCTGGTAAGGGGAGAGGGCTCCTACAATGAGGTGATGAATGCAGTTAAGGTATCTAAAGAAAATGAAATAAACATGAAGTTCAATACAACATTGACCAAATACAATATAGAGGATGTAGATTTTATCTTACAGAAAGCAGAGGAATTAAATATCAGAGTGAAGTTTCAACCTGTAAGCCATGTGCACTCTGTGGGTCGGGATATAAGTTTTTTATCGCCGGATGAAAAGAAATATAAACAGGCAATTCAAAGACTAATCTATTTAAAAAAGACTAATCCGTATATAATTAACTCCACACTTGCGCTTAAATATCTATATCACTGGCCGCATATGAATAAGAAATTGGAATGTTATGCAGGAAGACTTATTTGTTGTATTACAGCAAACGGGGATGTTTATCCCTGTTCAGCAATGAGAGATGAGATAAAGCCCCCTAATTGCTTAGATGCCACCTTTAAAGAGGCCTTTGATAATCTTTCTCTTGTTCCTTCTTGTAGAGGTTGTTGGTGCTCAAGCACCTTAGAGTTAAATTGTCTTTTAAGTTTTGACTTTAATACAATCTTAAATATTGGGAGATTATTTGTATAGTGCAGACTAAGATGAATCTTCAAAAAATAAAATCCTTTACAGTCTTTATCACTCCAATCGCTATTTTTGTTCTATTGTTTTCCAAAATAAATATTCCTGAATTTGTAAACTGCCTAAAAGAAGTTAATTTAGTGGTTTTATTAGCAGGGGCGCTTATTTCTATATTTGTCGATATATTTATCTCTTCCATCCAGTGGCAAAGGATACTCCTTCCTTTAGATTGCTCGCTTAGTTTAAAAGAGGCATTGTTTATAAGAGTCGGCAGTCGTCCTGCCAAGTCTATTTTGCCTTTTAAGAGCGGTGAATTGGCGAGAGCCTTTTATCTTAAAAGGCAGAAAGGGTTTCCTGTTTCTCTTGGAATTAGTTCCTTAATCTTTCAGTTTATTTTGAATTTCTTGGTTTTAGCGATTATTATGTTATTTGCGTATATCTTCTTTATTAAGCCCTCTTATGTTGCTTTATTTTCTCTAGGATTGTTATTTTTGTGTATATTATGTATTTTATCTTTTAGACCTATAAAGAAGTTGACCCTTAATTTTGCCAAAAGAGTCAGCTCTCGGTTTTATAACTCCATAGATGCCTTATTTAAAATTTACAGGAAGTTTAAATTTAAAGACTTAGCTACCATACTTTCTTATTCAGTCATTACTTGGGCAGGCACGTTTATTACATTCATTGTTTTATTTAAAGCCGTTGGCTTAAATGTCCCTCTTTATGCAATACTTGTCTTTGCTCCCTTAACAATTATAATTAGCAATATCCCCATAACTATTTCTGGCTTAGGAATGAGAGAAGCGACTCTCGTCTTTTTATTTTATGAGTTTGGATCTTCGGAGAGGTTATTGAGCAGCGGTGTACTTATTTCATTTGTTCAGTTTTTTTACCTTTGATATTTAGCCTGTTCTTGGTTAAGACTTTTTTAAGTAGGCTATATTATATTTCTGAGTCTTCCCAATCAATTTAGGATTACATAAATATGGTTTTTAAAGGCAATGTTTATCAAAAAGTTATATAAATGCGAAGGAGGTGATAGGAAAAACGACATCTTTTGAAGGTGGGATCTATCTAAGATTTCTGTAGGTAAATAAAGGAGGACTGGAGATGAGAAAGTCGGCAGTGGCAATATTGATTATGGGTATATGTTTATTCTCATTGAATGCGGAAGCGCAGTATGATTTGGCTAAATATTTTCCCTTAGATCAAGACAATAGATGGGTTTATTTAATTAAATCTGATGGAGAAGAAGAGGCAACGTTGACAGAGACAGTAGCGATAAAAGGAGTTGAAAAGATAGATGGACGAGAGACCATAAAAATGTTTACGGACACGGAAGAAGCCGAAGGAGAAAAGGACGAAGGCTATTTCTGTATAGGCATGGACTCTGGAGGAGTGAAAGCATATAAATATGTGGGCGATGATGGTTATACGATTTATGAGCCTCCTCTATTATTGTTTCCCACCCAACTAAAGATAGGAAATACCCTTGAATTTTCTAATTCTTTGACAGAATATTATTATGATGCAGCTCCTGCGCGGGCAAGTAATGTGAGAAAAATTACCTTGGAAAACCTTGAAGATATCACTATTAAATCAAGGGAATTTAAAGATTGCCTTAAATTTTCCATAAGGGAAGAGACGAATTATAACAATGGTGAATTTGATTTTTCTAATTGGACAATCTGGCTTGCTCCAAATATAGGAAAAGTTAAAGAAATAAAATTCTCAACAGCTTTTAATATTGATGAAGGCGTCGTCAAAGAAACTAATGAGTTAGAACTCAAAAGCGCGGTGATTAGAGGAAAGAACTTTGGGGAATAATGATAAGCGAACTATAAAAAGACACAAAAAAGGAGCTAATCTCAAAAGTAATTGGTTTATGTTTCTTGAGCAGCGTGGGCAGAACTTAAAAATAAAGCGACAATTATCCACCAAAAGATACATACCTCAGGGAGAAAAAAGCTGAGGTCAATGAAATTGTGAATAAGAAAACTAAAGACCGCAATTATGCAGCCGGCATATAATTTATCCGTAATAAGCCTCTTTGGCAGGATAGATTTAAAGAATTTGTATAAGAATCCGCAAAAACTAACTATTCCCAAAAGACCCATTTCTGCCCAGATTTGCAGGTAGGAATTATGGGCAAATTGAGTCTGGATGAAGGGTAAGTTGCCTAGACCCATTCCCCTAAAGGGGTGTTTGGCAATAACCGCTAGTGCCTTTTGCCAATAAATGAATCTGTTATGAAGGGAGAATGCGGGGCTGGTAAAATATTCTGTTTTATAACTGCGCAATATAAAGATTGCAGTAAACAGCAAGAGGGGAATTAATAAGAGTAGAAGGCTTCTTTTGTTAAGGGGCCCGGATAGCACAATGAAAATCAAAAGGGATAGAAAAATACTTAAAAATGCCCCCACTGATGTTGTAAGTAAAAGCGCAAGGACAATAGACAAAATAGCTAAGCTTAAAGAGGCGTTCTTTAGAGTAAACTTACAAAAAAAGTCTTTATTTTCTTGAAATAGATAACCTAGGCTGACAGGCAGCATCATAATTAAGTATCCAGCGAGCATGCTGGGAAGGACAAAGGGCGTAAAGGCCCGGCGGCGAGCTAATAATTGGTGGGCAAAGGGATAAATTATTTTTTGTTCTTCCATATATTCTAACAGGTTTACCGAGCCAAAATAAAACCAATATATTGCGTAGAGAGTCACAAAAGTTGCACTTAAAATAAGAGTTAAGATTATTCTTTTCTTTTCTATCTTCCCGGCGTAGTAGGCAACATAGAAGACAAAGAAATAAGAAAGGAATGTAGGCAAGTGCTCAAGGCTCTTTAAAGGATTTAAAGAAGCGGCAGAGGAAATGACTATCGCCAAAAAGAAAACTAGGAAAAATGTTTGTCCAGGAAAGCCTTTTTTGGATTCTTTTCTTGATTTAATCAAGAGCAAAGAAAGTATAATTAAAGTACAGGAATAATAAGTATTTAAAGTAGCATAACCTAAAGAAGAGATAAAAGGCCGGATAAAGATTAAGGCTAAAAAGGCAATTAACATTGTGAAATAATTTTACCTTAAGATGGTTGATGGGTCAAGAGATTTAGTTTCGGTAATAATCGTAAGCTGTAATAAAAAGGATTTGCTTTCTGGTTTGCTTTTGTCTCTTAAGAAGCAAAGCTATAAGCAGATAGAAAAAATTGTGGTATTAAATAGTTCTTCAGAAGAATATGGAAATTTGAAGCGAAGCTTTCCGGATGCAGTATTTATACCTAATAAAGAAAATCTATTTTTCTGTAAGGCGCAAAATCAAGGTATCAGGCAGGCATTGGGAGAGTTTATCCTTTGTTTAAACGATGACCTGGTCTTAGAAAAAGATTTTGTGGAGGAGATGGTCAGGGCCGCTAGAAAGGATGAAGGGATAGGTATGGTTAGCGGTTGCATTATGCGCCCGGATAAAGAGACTATCGATACCACAGGCCTGTTTTTAGCTAAATCGCGAAAGCCGCAAGAACGAGGGTACGGCCAAAAACGTAGTGGTAGATAT
>CAZEQA010000051.1:0-10060 GCA_964514265.1 uncultured Planctomycetia bacterium
GGAGATGTGGAAATATGTGCGCTTCCACTTTCACATTTGGGTGGATTTGTCTATCTTCAATTTGCTTTAGAATATGCAATGGCTGTTGTGCTCATGGAGCGCTTTGTCCCAATAGAATTTTTGCGCAATATAGAAAGACATAGGG
This sequence comes from uncultured Planctomycetia bacterium, assembly GCA_964514265.1. Classification (GTDB taxonomy): domain Bacteria; phylum Omnitrophota; class Gorgyraeia; order JAFGHF01; family JAFGHF01; genus CAZEQA01. The sequence goes on from CAZEQA010000051.1 coordinate 146, forward strand.
TGAGTTGGTTTCACATAGTTCCTTCTATGTTTACAGCTATGTTACAATTAAAGGAATTTGAAAAATATGATTTAAGCAGTATTGTAGGAGTAGATATCTTCGGTGCACCCAGTCACCCCAGTCTAATTCAGCGTTTTGGTCAATACTGCCCCAATGCTAACCTCTGGCACGGGTGGGGGATGAGCGAAACCGCTGCGCCTAACACGGTTACCGATGAGGAACATATGGCTAGCATAGGAAAGAACCCCCCCTGGTTTGAAGTAAAGATTTTTGATAATAACGATAACGAACTGCCAACAGGTGAAATAGGCGAAATTGTCTGTCGGGGTTGGCCGGTAATGATGGGATATTACAAGGAACCGGAATTGACCGCGGAGATTATGCGCAATGGTTGGCTTCATACAGGTGATTTAGGCAATATAGATGAGGAAGGCTACCTTTATATCAAGGGCCGAAAAAAGGATATGATTATTGTGGGCGGTTTAAATGTCTATTCCCCCGAAGTAGAGCATGCCATCGCCGAACACCCCAAGGTTAAAGAAGCAGCAGTTGTGGGAGTGCCGGATAAATTGCGCGGGGAAGCAGTTAAAGCAGTTGTAGTCTTAAAAGAAGGTGAACAGGCCCAAGATAGAGATATTAAGGCCTTTTGCCGCGAAAGACTTATCCATTTTAAGGTGCCTCAGATAGTGGAATTCAGAGAATCCCTACCCAAGACGCGCAGCGGAAAAGTGCAAAAGGAACTATTAAGAGAAAATTCGCAAAATGAGAAATTTTGCCATAAAATTCGCTAACGCAGTAATTAAATACAGGTCGCTATTCGTAATAGCTTTCATCTGCATATCACTATTTTTCCTTTATGTAATCAGAGATATAAATTTTGAGACTAATATAGATGATTTTTATCCTCAAAAACATCCGCATGTCTTTGTGCAGAATAAGCTTACTGATATCTTTGGAGGATTAAATCAGGTCTCTATTGCTATTCGTGTAAAAGAAGGCGATATATTAAATCCTGATACACTGGGTAAAGTTATTAGGATTACGAATGAATTATATTTGATGGATGGGATCAATGCCGGGAGGATTACCTCTTTGTCGGCACGCAAGATTAAATTTACAAAAGCATTTGAGGAGGGGTTTTCTGTTGAGCGGGTATTAAGGGAAGTTCCAAAAAACAACCTAGAAATGATGAGTCTTCGGGATAAGATTGTCTTAAGCCCCAATGTATATATTCGTATGGTATCGAGAGATTTTAAAAGTACTCTCATTCAAGCAGATTTTCAAAGAGGGGTATCTTCCCGCTATATTTTTAACAAACTAAAAGAAATCGAAGAAAGAGAATCAGGCGGCAATACTAAAATTTACATTGCAGGAAGGCCCATTTTAGAAGGCTATCTTGACAGATATCTACCCAAGATGCTTAAAATTCTAATTATAACTCTTCTTGTAGTTTCGTTTTTTTTATATCTTACGTTTCGTTCTAAGCGTGGAGTAATTTTACCGTTGTTAGATTCTTCGATGGCGACATTATGGGGTCTGGGAACAATGAAATTAATAGGATTTCGATTAGATCCTACAACCATCTTAGTTCCTTTTCTTATTCTGTCCTTAGGCATAAGCCACTCCATCCATTTTATGAAACATTACTATGAAGAGATGAAGGATACAAAAAAGACCTCGCAAGCTTCCGTCAAAAGGACATTAGAGATGCTCTTTGTTCCCGGCCTCACAGCTGTAATAACAGATGGATTCGGATTTTTGTCGCTTATTTTAATTCCATTAGGAACAATTCGCAGCATGGCCTTGGCCGCTGGGTTTGGAATATTTAGTAACTTTTTGACTTCTTTTATTTTTACGCCCTCGTTAATCTCCTTTATGAAGCATCCCAGAATACCGGAAGTTAAGCGCGAAGAAAGACATAAAATTGTTGATAAATTTTTAGGAAGGCTGGCATACATTTCGACTCACGCAAAGTTGCGCCTGGCAATACTGGGCATCTTTGTTATTGTAGTAATTATTTCCATAATTGGCGTAAAAAAAATCGTTGTCGGGGATAATTCTTTTGGTTCTAGCCACTTATATCCTCGCAGTGAATATAATCAGGCAGAAAAATTTATCAATGAGGAGTTCGGCGGCACAAATTCATACTATATATTAGTCGATGGGGGTGCCCCGGATAGTCTTATAGATTCAAAGGCACTGAATAAAATTGATTCTTTACAACAATATTTATTAAACAATGTGAGTGAGGTTGGGCACGCTGTTTCAATAACAGATTATGTAAAAGGTTTAAATTTTGCTATGTTTTCAGGAGATAGGAGATATTTTACGCTACCTAAAAATGATAAAACTATTGCGGAATACCTTTTTTTATATGAGCTATCAACTTTCCCGGGAGATTTTGAGCCGGTTATTACATATGATTATGCAAAGGCAAATATCAAATTAGATTTAAAAGACCATAAATCAAGCACTATTACTAATATTTTATCTAAAACAAAACTGTGGCTTAAGAACAATATATCTGGAAAAGATGGTCTAAAGTTTATGTTTGCGGGGGGCGATATTGGGATGCTTGCTGCAATAAATGAGATTATATCCAGAAGCATTATTCCCAACATCATTTTTATCTCAGCACTCATATTTGTTTATATCTATTTTGTCTTTGGCTCTTTTAGTGCAGGGTTTCTTTTGCTTGTTCCTTTACTGTTCAGTATCTTAATTGTATTTGCAATTTTTGGATTAACAGGTATGTCGTTAACTTGCGAGACCTTACCCTTAGCAGCATTAAGCGAGGGCTTAGGCGTTAACTACGGGATTTATGTGCTTATACGCTTATATCAGGAAGTAAGCCGGTTTACTCACCCCTCTTATAAAGAGGCCTTACGGGCAACTCTGGTTAGTTCGGGCAAAGCTGTATTTTTTAGCGGAATGATTGTATCTATGGGAATCTTTGTTTGGCTTTTTTCGGATATTCGCCTACAAGCACGTTTAGGTTTTGCATTAGGTCTAACTCTGATTATTAATATGATTGTGTCACTTGTGCTTTTGCCAGTATTAATAACCATATTTAAACCGAAGTTTATATTTGCAAAAGCTAATTTTAAACATTAAGAGGGGGTGATTCAGGATTAAGCTGCGAGGGTTAAGTTTAACAGAAGCGATAATTTTATTAACCGAAAAAGATTAGGAGGAGGCCAGATGTTGAAAAAAATAATTTTAATTCTATTAGCTATTGGAATATTGGGAATAACTTTTAATATGGGCTCTTTATTTGCCTTGGAGTTACAATATCATAAGGTTTATAAACTAAAGCCGGGAATGTCTGTGGAAGAGATAATGAAGATAGCCGAGCATGTGCAATATACCTTATTTGCAAATGACTACCAGTCCACAGGTAATGTGCTTTATGTAGAAAAGACAGGCGCAACTCGCACGCGTAAATTCTTACGCCAGAGGATAATTTTGGGCCTGGGTTCCCTAAGCCCGGAATATAGATATAAAGATTTGATTATGTTTACCGAACCTACTTCAGTAAAAGGCCTGGGGATACTTACCTGGACCTATATCGACCCTAATAGAGACCAGGACCAGTGGCTGTGGTTGCCCTCATTAAAAAAGATCCGCAAGGTAGCTGCGGCCCAAGCCGACGATTCTTTTATGGGCAGCGATTTTACTACGGAAGAGATTACCACCCGTAGTGTTGATGATGAGACATATAAGTTATTGGGCGAGGAAAAGTTTAAAGGGGCTCTTTCAGAGATAGACAATAAGACTTACTATGAAGGAAGGGACTGCTATAAGATTGAATGTCGGCCAAAACGTGACCCCTGGTATTATTCCAAAAGGATAACCTGGATAGATAAAGAATTTGGCAGCACTATATATGATGAGGTCTATGACCCAAACGGAAAATTATATAAGACTATTCTAAAAAAATATAAGATAATGAAAGCCGATGGTAAGGACTGCTCGGCACAAGTTTTTCTTGAGGTGAAAGATTTGTGCAGCGGTCATAAAACAGGAATTGTTATGGAAGATATTAAGTTTGACCAGGGGCTAGAGGAGGCTGCCTTTAGCGAAAGGACCTTGCGTAGATCGAAGTGGTAAAATAAATGAAGAAGGGAGAAGGCAGATGAAGAAGATAAGATTTTTGTTAGTTGTAACTTTAGGGTTGTTTTTAGCAGGCGCAAAGGTATCCAATGCAAATGCCTCTGAGGACAACAAAAGCATTGTTTATAAGTTTTGGAAAAAGGTTTTGCCTTTTGATAACCGTTTAGAGTTAGGCGGCTTTATAAAAAACGAGACTTCCGTACGCCTTGCTCACGGATTAGATGAATTTATGAAAGTAAACAATGTTATTGGTCTGAAGACCAACTATAAGATTACCGATTGGCTGGAACTGTTTACTTATTATCGCTGGTTCTGGGATGCGGTTTATACTATCGAAGATGACAGATATCGTAATGTAAGCTTTGAAGCCGTTAACAGAAAATTGAGGATACCCGAAAAGACCCAATGGCTAAGAGAATGTTACTTCGATATTTATACAGATAAACTGGATATCCGTGCCGGAAAGCAACAGGTAGTCTGGGGCACAGCCGATGGTGTCAGAATTTTGGATTTAGTTAATCCTCTGGATTATCGCGAATGGACTTTAAGAAACTACGTAGAGACACGCATACCTTTGTGGATGATTAATGCTGAGGGTGAGCTGTTGATGGATGGACACCTGCAGCTTTTGCTTATCCCGGATTATGAGCCTAATTATTATGCCCCTGCCGGAGCGCCGTTTACTCTGAGAACTGTGGCCATCGGTGCTCGGGCGATCAATGATTGGACGCAATTTGGAGGTACGGTGCAGTCAATAGATGAGGAACCAGGCAAAAAATTTGAAAATACGAAAATAGGTTTGCGCTGGCAACATGTTATCGGTGGATGGGACTATACCTTAAATTATTTGCATACTTATGATTTTGCTTCCGCTTATTATACAGCTGCAGGTTTTATCTGGAACCCTTTTCTTAACAGGCCTGTTCCCGGAAGACTTGTTCTCAACCGCAGGGCCGAGCAGATTGAGATCTTCGGGGGTTCTTTCTCCAAGACTTTGACAGAAGGCTTTTTGGCCGATTTGCTTAAGGGCTGGACGTTGCGCGGAGAATTTGCCTATATTAAAGGCGGAGCGATGAATTACGGATACGATGAGACTATTGCAGGAACGGTTGATGTTGATCAGTATAACTATTGTTTGGGTTTTGACCGGAACTTCTGGACTAACTGGCTGTTTAGTTACCAATTTATCCAGTTTATAGTTGATAAAGCAGAGGACTATCCTGAGTTTTATGTTAATGCTTTTGGCGTACAGACCAGAACAAGAAATACGCTTCTTTTTGGGCCGACCAGAGGTGGATTAGATACTATGACCACGATGATGACCTTAAAAGTTGCAACTGACTTTATGCATGAACGGCTCAAGCCAGAGGTTTTGGTTCTCTATGGATTCGACAATGATTGGCGGGTTAGTCCCAAAGTCAGTTTCGAGATTAATGATGAATGGGCAATTGCCGCAGGCTTGCATGTCTTTTCTGGCGATGACCAGGGATTAAACGGCCAATTTGACAAGAACGACCAGCTTTATGTAGAGACCACCTATAACTGGTAATTAAAGAAGCATTTCTTTGATTAAATGAAGGGGTAGCTTTAAAGCTACCCCTTTTTTATTGACTAAAATTGCTCAAGATGATAAACTGTTTTAATATGAAAAAAGGCAGGTGTTTCATCGGTACCTCAGGTTGGTACTACCAGCACTGGTATGGGCCATTTTATCCTAAAGGCCTGTCCAAAGATAAACTTTTTCCATATTTTGCCCAAAGCTTCAATACGGTGGAGTTAAACAATACCTTTTACCACTTACCTAAAGAGACGACGGTTAAAGGATGGTATAAAAAGGCGCCAAAAGATTTTGTCTTTGCTGTCAAGGCCAGCAGGTTTATTACCCATATTAAAAGATTGGCGAATCTAGGCGATAGTCCGAAGGTCTTTCTTAAGCGGGCGCATTTGCTTAAGGAAAAGCTGGGGCCAATACTTTACCAATTGCCGCCTTCAATGAAAAAGGACCCCAAGAGGCTGGCCGGTTTCTTAAAAAGATTACCAAAGAGAGCAAGAAATGTAGTAGAATTTCGCCACCAAAGTTGGTTAGATGAGGAAGTCTTTGATCTATTAAAGAAGTTTGACGTAGCCCATTGTATTGTCAGTATGCCCGACTTTCCTACTGTCATAAAAAATACGGCAGATTTTACCTATATCCGCATGCACGGAGGAAGCAGTTTGTATACGTCTAATTATTCTCAAGCTGAACTCAAGGCCTGTGCCGGTTGGATTAAGAAGTTTTTAAAAAATGGTTTGGATACCTATGTCTATTTTAACAACGACGCCTGTGGGTATGCAGTAAAGAATGCAATGGCCTTGAGGAAATTGGTGGGTTGTAGTTAAATAGGCATCTCGGACTTGCCATTAAGGCAAGTCCTCGATGCCGAATTCAGACATATAATTTACGTCGTCCTAGGGACTGCCTAAATTATGTCTTCATTCGGGGCGTAGCTCAGCTTGGTTTAGAGCGTACGGTTCGGGTCCGTAAGGTCCCCGGTTCGAATCCGGGCGCCCCGACCATTCTACTTTGCTAAGCTACTTTCGTGCTTAGCTTCGTAGAAATAGGCAAAGGGTTCTACGAAGCCCCTAACAGTGCTTGCGTTTTAAAGAGCGAAGTAGACCATATTAACAAATAGTAAATAGCCAGTAGCAAATGGCAGAGAGCAATACAAAGAAGCGTATCCATGTCTATTATAGCGGTCGGGTTCAAGGAGTTGGTTTCCGTTTTACCGTGGAACGGCTGGCAATTGATTTGGGACTTACTGGTTGGGTAAAGAATTTAGCTGATAGTAGAGTAGAATTTGTTTGTGAAGGGGGAAAAGAAGATTTAGATAAAATTTTAGATAAGATAGATAGCTATTTTATGGCCTATATTCGTCAAAAAGATGTTCGGTGGATGGCAGCCAAGGGTGAGTTAACAAGTTTCGAAATAAGATTCTTCTGATGCGCTGGGGAATATTATCTGACATTCACGCAAATTACGAAAGCTTAACTGCGGTTTTAGTTGCCTTAAAGAAAGAACGTATTGATAAATATCTTTGTCTGGGTGATATAGTTGGCTATGGGGCTGACCCAGGAGCATGCATTGCGGAAATAAAAAGATTAAATTCTCTAACTATAGCGGGCAATCACGACTGGGCAAGTGTAAATCTCTTTGATATTTCCCATTTTAATCCCACGGCCTTAAGGGCGGTTTTGTGGACCCGGAAACAATTGGCTGAGGGAGATAGACAATTTCTTAAGAATTTAGAATTAATTTATCAAGAAGACAAAGCAACCTTTGTTCACGGAAGCCTAAAAGACCCTGAAGGGTTTGGATATATTTTGGAACCCTCCGGCGCTAAAGAGACATTTAAGCTTCTTCAGACAAAAATCTGCTTTATTGGACATTCTCATGCACCGGTTACCTTTGCCAAAGAAGGCGAAAATTACACCGCAAGTTTCAAGGCAAAGCTTAAATTAAGGGCCTCCCGGACTTATATTGTTAATGCCGGCAGTGTGGGACAGCCGCGGGACGGAAATCCTCAGGCCGCATATGTAGTATACGATAGCGAGACAGATGAGGTGCAAACAAAAAGGGTCGCTTACGATATCCAGAAAGCCCAGGATAAAATTATTAAGGCCGGGCTTCCCCGGGTTTTAGCTGAACGTTTATCGGTGGGAAGATGATTTGCTCGGTGTTCTTGCTTCGTTCGCTGAATTTTTTTGCCGACTTGTGGCACTTAGCAGCTCGCTCATTTTGCAACCTATCGCTTGGAGGTTCGCCATTCACTCGCTGTAAGTGCTCACAAGTCTTTTGCCAAAAAAATTCTAATGCTCACTTCGCAAGAACACCTCGCACCAAAAAAGTGAAAGAACTATTATGCAGAACTTAGGAAAAATAAAAAAAGAGATTGAGAAGTTGAGGCGGCAAATCCGGCCTCACGACCGTCGTTATTATGTGCTAAATCAACCGGAGATCTCTGATGCCGAATACGATAGGCTGATGCAGAAACTGAAGGCCTTAGAGGAAAAATGCCCGCAGTTTAAGACTCCCGATTCGCCGACGCAAAGAGTAGGTGGGGAGCTGCTAGGGGGATTTGAACAAGTGAAACACCGCATCCGCATGCTTTCTTTGGATAATGCCTATTCCATTGAAGAATTGAAAGATTGGGACAAAAGGGTCCATAAGGGATTGGGTAAGGAAAGGGTAGAATATGTTGCCGAGTTGAAGATCGATGGCACAAGCGCCTCATTTATTTACAAAGATGGCAAATTTTCTCTGGGTGTTAGCCGGGGAAATGGAGAGATAGGTGAAGACATCTCGTCAAATCTGCGCACAATAAGATCGATGCGTCTAAAGCTACTTACTAAAAAAGGATACCAGCTACCTCATATCCTTGAGGTTCGCGGTGAGGTCTATATGAATTATAAGAATTTTGAAGAATTAAATAAACGCCGTAAGCAAAGAGGTGAATCTATCTTTGCAAATCCCAGAAATGCTGCTGCCGGATCACTAAAATTACTCGATACCCGGATTACTGCCGAGAGACGCTTAAATTTCTTTGTCCATTCTTTTGGAAGTATCAAGAAAGGCAAGGAATTTTCTTCTCAATGGGAATTTTTGGATATGATGAAGGAATATGGGCTAAGGATTAATCCCAACATAAAACTTTGCCAGGATATAAATGAAGTAATCGATTATTGTGTTAACTGGGAAAAGAAACGAGAAGGTCTCCTTTACGAAATAGATGGAATGGCCATCAAAGTGAATTCGATACTACAGCAAAAAAGGTTGGGTTGTACTTTGAAGAGTCCCCGCTGGGCAGTGGCTTACAAGTTTCCTGCTCATCAAGCAACTACCGAGGTTTTAAAGATTAATCTTCAAGTAGGCAGGACTGGTGTGATTACTCCAGTTGCTGAACTTAAACCAGTCGAATGTGGCGGAGTGACGATTAAACATGCTACACTTCATAATTTTGATGAGATAGAGCGCCTAGGCGTTAAGGAAAAAGATCGCGTATTGATTGAACGGGCAGGAGAAGTTATTCCTAAGATAGTTAAGGTCGTACAAAGCCGGGGGAAGAAATCCTTTGAAATACCCAAACATTGTCCAGCATGCAATGGTAAGGTGATAAAGGAGAAGGAAGAAGAGGTTGCCTATCATTGTATAAATCCCTCATGTCCTGCTCAGTTAGAACGGAGACTCTTACACTTTGCCTCAAGAAGTGCGATGGATATTGAAGGAATGGGTGAATCTGTTGTAGCACAACTGGTTAAAAAGAGATCAGTTTGGGATATTGATGATCTCTACCGATTAAACAAAAGGCAACTATTGACCTTAGAATTGTTTAAGGATAAGAAAGCAGAGAATTTACTTGGCTCAATTGAAAAGAGTAAAACCCGGCCTTTCTGGCGGATACTTTTTGCCTTGGGTATCAGACATGTAGGTGAGAAAGCAGCTCAGGTACTTGCTGCAAGATATCCGAGTATAGGTGAGCTGATGTCGGTAAAGAAAGAGCAGTTACAACAGATAAGAGAGGTCGGTCCAGTAATGGCAGAATCTATTGAGGAATTTTTCGACAACCAGCAGACAAAAAGATTGATTAAAAGGTTAAAAAAAGCTGCTGTAAATATGTCTGAAGCAGCAAAAAAGAAAAGCTCTCAACCATTAACTGGTAAAACCTTTGTATTTACCGGCGAGTTGGATAAATATACACGCCTGCAGGCAGAAGATCTGATCAGAGACTTGGGTGGGAGGAGTTCTTCCAGTGTGAGCAAAGATAC